>MWJR01000002.1 GCA_002127415.1 Calditrichaeota bacterium AABM5.125.24 | reverse complement strand
GGGTCCGGTCACCGCGAGGCGGGGGTCTATGAGGCGACGGTTGACGGCTCGGCCCTGGCCAGCGGCGTGTATCTGGTCCAGCTCGAGGCGGCAGGGCAGGTCTCACGCTGGAAGGTGGCGCTGGTGAAGTGATGTTTAACCCCCCCCTTTAATTCCCCTCCGGAAACCGGGGGGGATTGTTTGCCCCCCCTCTTATCCCCCCCTCTCGAAGCTTCGGGAGGGGGGGGAGTTTAAGGAGGCAATCCATCTGGTTGAGTGGATTGATCCTCCCCTTCATTCACTGAAATGCGACAACTGCGACAACTTCGAGGCTTAAGATGACGGATGATGGAGTCGTCCAGGTAAACGGCGTCGAGAAGAGCTACAGCGAGGGTCAGGTGCGCGCCCTGCGGGGGGTGGACCTGAACGTGCCACAGGGTGCGTTTCTTGCACTGGCGGGACCGTCCGGTTCAGGCAAATCGACCCTGCTCAACCTGATCGGCGGGCTGGACGTGCCAGACAGCGGGAGCGTGGTCGTGGAGGGCCGGCAGCTCGATAATCTGAGCGAGAAGGAGCGGACACTGCTTCGGCGTGAGAAAATCGGGTTCATCTTTCAGCAGTTCAACCTTGTGCCGGTGCTGACGGCACGCGAGAACGTCGAGCTGCCCCTGGAGATCCTGCCAGGTTACACCCGCCACTCACGCCGTGAGGCTGCAGACAAGATGCTGCGTCTGGTCGGACTGGAGGGGATGGAGGATCGTCCTCCGAACAAGCTGTCGGGCGGCCAGCAGCAGCGGGTGGCGATCGCGCGAGCCCTGGTCAAGCGACCTGCAATCGTGCTCGCCGACGAACCCACCGCCAACCTGGATGGTGAAACCGGGATGGCGGTGGTGGAGCTGATGAGGCGAATGCGCAACGAGCTGGGCACGGCATTCATCCTCTCGACCCACGACCCGCGGGTGATCGAGCGCGCTGAAACCCTGGTGCGGCTTGTGGACGGGAGGATCGCCGAGTGATCGCTATCCGCCTGGCATGGCGTAACCTGCAGCGCAACAGACGCCGCACCGTCCTGACCTCGAGTGCCCTGGCCATAGGGCTTACCGTGCTCATCGTGCAATTGGGACTGCTCGATGGAACCGACCAGCAGTCTATAAACAACCTGGTGGCCTACGACGTGGCCCACGTCAAGGCCTTCGCACCGGGATATATGGACCAGGATCTGCCGGGGCTCGATCACACTCTCAGCGGTGTGGACAGTCTTCTGTCACTGCTGGATGGAACCCGTGATGTGGTCGCTGCCACGGCACGGCTTGAGATGTCCGGTATGCTCATTCATGGCGGCGAGGAGCTGTTCACGAGGGTGGTAGGTGTGGACCCGGTGCGTGACGGTGATGTTTTCGGCACGCTGCGGGCAGTGGTGGAGGGGCGCTCGATTCAGGATGAGACGCCGGTGGCGCTGGTGGGGGACCGGCTTGCCTCAGACATCGGACTTGGCGTCGGTGACATCGTGACGCTACTGGTGCGCAGCGCCCCGGGCGCCCTCAACACGAGGACGCTGCCCGTAGTAGGGATCCTGTCCTCCGGTCATCCAAAGGTGGATCAATTTGCAGTCTATGTCCCCCTGTCCTTAGCTTGTGATATGGCGCTCCTGCCGGACGCCGCCACGGAGATAGCCATTCGCACTGAACGACTTAAGGACTCGGAACTTGTGTCGCGCACATTGGCCCGGATTATCCCCGGCCCGGATTGGCGCGCCTGGGACGACCTGGCCGGGGACTTCATCCGTCTGGCTCGTATGAAACGGACCGCCCAGGGTATCATCATAGCCGTGCTGGCTCTGCTGGCTGCGGTGGGTATCGCCAACACAATGATTATGGCGGTGCACGAGCGAACACGCGAGATCGGCACGCTGCGGGCGTTTGGCTTCTCATCTTCACTGATCGGCAGGATCTTCCTCTGGGAAGGGATGCTGATAGGACTTATCGCCGGGAGCGCAGCGGTGATAATCGGCGTGGCTGTGGTCAGCTATCTGGGTGTGCACGGGATCAGCCTCGAAGCCTACGGGGATATGGACATCGGTTATCCCATACGGGACGCTATCTATCCAGTGATTAATGCGGGCAGCGTTATCTCGAGCTTTATATTCGGGCTGGTTCTGTCATTGCTCGCCAGTTGGGGGGCGTCGCGACGTGCAGCCCGGGGTCAGGTGGTGCGGGCCCTGCGTGAGGGGTCACTGTGAACCTGGTTCGACTGGCTCTGCGCAACACCCGGCGTCATCCCCGCCGCACCCTGCTGACCGGTCTTGCCATCGGAATCGCCGTGGCGGCGGCGACCTTCCTCGATGCCTATATGACCGGCCTGCTGGAGGGGTTCTTCGAGACCTATGTGCGGCTCGAGGCCGGTCATGTGAAGGTGATGCCGCGCGAAGCGATCGGAAGGTCCAGGCCGCTCCCGTTGGATAAAGGAATAATGGAGCTGAACACTCTACTCGAAACCGTCGGTTCCGTCCCCGGTGTGCAGACGGTCTCACCCCGCATCCGCTTCGGGGTCCTTCTGGACAGACCGGGCGGCGGGGTTCCGGCCTTCGGGATAGCGATGATACCCGGCAGAGAGTCCGGCCTGATCGAGCTGGATGCTCTGATCGTCGAGGGTCACGCTCCGGCCGACAGCGGATGGGAGGTGGCGCTCGGGATCGAGCTGGCGGAGGAGCTCGGTCTGGGTGTGGGGGACGAGCTCTTTATGGTCACAACAGACGCTTACGGCGGCCTGGGGCCGGGGCTGTATCGGGTCGTCGGGTTGACCTGCACGGGGGTGAGCAGCTTCGACCGAAAGAACTTCTATATCCCCCTGTCGGCAGCTCAGGAGCAGCTGGCGATGGAGGATGCCGCAATGGAGCTGGTATGCCGGGTTGAGGGGGGGATGGATGCTGCTGTCGAGGCTGCCGACAGGATGAACGATGCGCTGACACGGGCCGGACGGCACGATGTAGCGGCGGTCCCCTGGCAGAAGCAGGGTTACCTGTATCGAATAATGGCACCGGCGCGGCTGGTCGGCGTGATCGTTATGTTCCTGTTGGGAGTGATAGCCCTGACCACGGTGATCAACACCATCCTGATGTCGGTTATGGAGCGCACTCGCGAGATAGGAGCCCTCAGGGCTCTGGGCTTCGAACGGAAGATGGTGGTCCGCCTCATACTCGGGGAGTCGCTGGCCATCGGCATCTTCAGCACACTGGCAGGGATTGCACTGGGTATTGGCGTGGCTTCAATTCTGCAAAAGACGGGGATAGATTATTCATCTGTGATGAGTTCGTTCGATATGCCGATCTCCCCGATCATCTATCCAGAACCCAGCGTCCTGACTGCGCTTAAGGCGGGTCTGTTGGGAATGATTGTTTCGATAGTCGCCGCCTGGTATCCCGCCCGGGTGGCGGTCAGAAAGGAACCCGCCGAGGCACTGAGGATGGAATAAAGGTGAAGTGATGGTGACGATACATATTCCCCTGTTACTTTCTCTCCTTCTACTTTGTTCGATGGTGACGCTCCACGCGCAGACGGCAGAGGAGTGGCTCCAGCGGGTGGATCGCCATATGGTCCTGGCTTCTGCGGAATACAGGGCAACGATGACAGTTCACCTGCCGAGGGGTGTGGAGCGGCTCTTTCGGTTCGAGGGCAAGGTGGTCGGGGACCGGCTCGGTATGATGGAATTCCTCGAACCGCCCCGTCAGAAAGGGACCCGTTATCTCAAGCGGGAGAATAACCTGTGGATCTACTTCCCCCGTCAGGACCGCACTATGCAAATCCAGGGACATATGCTAAGGCAAGGGGTTCAGGGCGGCGACCTCTCCTTCGAAGACCTGACAGAGAGTGGGGCTATGCTGGATCGATACCGGGCCACCATATCGCGAGAGACTGACACCACGGTGATCATTCTCCTGGAATCCAACGATATGACGGTTAGCTATCCATACCGCGAGCTGTTGGTGGACAGGCGCAGCTCGCTGCCTATCCGGATTGTCAACAGCGATGCGGGAAACCGTCCCATCAAGGAGGTGGCGATGCTGAAAACGGAGCGTTTCGGCGATCGAATCTATCCGGTCCTGACAGAGATCCGCAGTCTGCTGGTCGAGAACAAATGGACCCGCTTCGAGATCGAGGATATTCGCTTCGGCGTCGAGTTCCCCCCCGAGACATTCACCAGGAAGATGCTGGAGAGGTAAGGTGGAGGACAGACCGTCCGTCAGCCACGGTGGGATGACGGCGGATCGGAGATAGGAATTTGTCCGATAAGAGGAACATATTAATCTGCCCGCTGGACTGGGGGCTGGGGCATGCGGCGCGATGTGTGCCGATTATTCGCGCCATGCTCGGGTCGGGTCTGAATGTCATCATTGCCGCCGACGGTCGCCCCTATGATTTCCTCAAGATAGAGTTTCCCGAACTTCATCACTTAAGGCTTCCCGGCTGCAGGGTAAAGTATCCTGAGAGCGGGTCTATGGCGCTCAAGATGCTGTGTCAGGCGCCGGGAATTGTGACGGGAATTATCAGAGAGCGCCGCATACTAAGGGATATCGTTGACCGTTATAAAATTGATTTTGTCATATCGGACAATCGCTTCGGTCTGTGGAGCAGAGCTGTTCCTTCTGTCTACATCACACATCAGATAATGGTGAAATGCCCAGCAGGACTGCGCTTCCTTGAACCCTTGCTCTATAGGCTTCACAGCTGGTTTATCAACCGATACACCGAATGCTGGATACCGGACTTTGAGGGCGAGCCGAACCTGTCCGGAGATCTGACACACAGTTATCCGCTGCCGGGAAACACGCGTTTCATCGGCCCCCTGTCCCGCTTCAGCATGAATGAAGAGGGAGAACCGTTGAACGATCTGCTGGTGATTCTGTCCGGGCCGGAACCGCAGCGCTCAATCCTTGAACGGATCGTCCTGACACAGGTGAAAAACTCTCCTCTGAAGGTGTTGATCGCCCGGGGAAAAACGGAGGAGGCCGAGGAGACAGCGGTAACGGAAGACGTCAGGATGGTCTCGCATCTGGAAACCGAGGAGTTGAACAGGGCAATATTATCATCCCGGCAGGTTCTGGCGCGGGCCGGCTACAGCACCATAATGGACTTGGCGCTGTTGGGCAAAAAAGCAATTCTGATCCCGACACCCGGGCAGACCGAACAGGAATATCTGGCCGATCGATTTATGCGAAAAAAGATATACTACAGCGAACCGCAGAGTGGGTTTAATCTGGCAAGGGCACTGAAAGAGACGGAAGGATATTCAGGAATTGATCTATCTGCAGACACAACAGAGGTGGTCACCGGAAGAATCGTGCAACTGATGGGCTGTCACGTGAGGGCACGTGACAACACAAAAATGCCTACATCTTTATCGGCGAATCCTTAAAAGTAGGGCGGGTGCAAACCCGCCTATTATTATTAAGGGGGGCATTTTATAGTTGACATTGAGCTCTGTCATTCCAACGCAGAGCCTGCCCCGGACTTGATCCGGGGTCAGAATCCAGACAGCCCCGAATTCGTCTGGATACCGGCCTTCCAGTCTGTCCGAGAACACCAATATGCCCGCCGTCACACGCCCTCGTGCGCCCGTAAAAACAATAACTTGAATGGCGGACGGGGGCGTCCGCCTTGCCAAATCTTGCATTCTC
>MWJR01000004.1 GCA_002127415.1 Calditrichaeota bacterium AABM5.125.24 | reverse complement strand
GGACTGTCCAGCGAGCTGGACAGGCCACCCAGTCGACATTAATCATAATACAAGATTAAATTGCACCCCTTAATAAGTAGGGGCGAAGTTTAACTTCGCCCGGACAACAACTTGTTTGTCTTAATTAAGTATGGTGTCCCCATAATTTCCGGTAGACCGGACACTCCTGTCCGGTCAAGCTCAGACAAGAGTGTCCGAGCTACTGGAACCAGGCCCGCCCTACTATTATTCAATAAAATACCGGCGTATGGTGGTCAGGAACTTGGCGGCAGGTCCCGCGGCGGGTGAGATCTCGCGAATGAAGAGTTCGTTGTCCGCGATTATGAGGGCGTTCTTTCCCACCTTCTGGCGGCAAATCTGGATCACCAGCCTCTGATAAGCCTTGAGGTCTTTGTCCATAATGGTGCCGGAGTAGAAGCCGCGGTTCTCATCGCTCATCAGGATGCTGTAAAGGGATAGTCCCGAGTCGTCAAGGGTGGCTGGCGGCGCCAGGTCGGCCGGTAGAGATGGCAGCTCCGGCTTTGTCACCGGCCGGGCCTGAGTCGGGGGGGGGGCCGGAGCCACAGCTTCAGCAGGAGCTGTCTCTGGCTCAGGTGGGGTGGCAACCTCAGCTTCCATGGTGATAGGTTCCTCAACCGCTGTGGGAGGGGTAATTTCAGGTTCAGGTGGCGTGGGGGGCTCTGCAGCAACGGGTGCGGCGGTAACCGGCTCAGGCGCAGGTGGAGGGGCAATCTCTTCCTTGAGCGTGATGATTCCCTCCATAGGTGGGCGGGGTGCAGCTTCGGTCGGGGCCACGGGTGGCGCCGCCTCCTCGATCACCTCTTCGGCAGCAGCCGCCTCAGCGGCGGGTCTGATGCGGGCCAGGCCCCTCTCCATCCCCTCATAGGAGACCATACGGCGGCCGATGCGGTAGTGTTCTTTGAGCTTTAACAGACGCCTGGTGATGAGGACGAAGCCGTCTTCATCCACTACAGTCGTTCCTAACTGCTCCTCGGCTCTCAGGGCCTGAGCGAGTGGATCGAGACCACTGGCATCACAGACCCGGGCCAGCAGTTCCAGGCCCAGCTCCCCTTCACCGGCGGGAGCGGTCGCGACTACAGCCGTCCTGCGGAATACCTCTGCGGCCAGCCCTGCAGGGTCTTCGGCGGCCTGGCGAAAGCTGACCGGTTCCACACCCCACTCATCGAACATTGAGTCAAAACTGCGTTCAACCACCTGCCGGACGTCCCCGTCTGGGAGCGTTATCCATTCCGACAGCAGTTCGCTCAGCCCGGTCTTTAGAATATCGGCATCGGCTTCACCGGTGCTGCTGCGGAGGTAAGGCCCGTCACAGATACGTTTTATCTCATCCCACAGGATCGATTCGCTGTGTTGCAGAAGGTTCTGGCGCAGTTTTAGAGGCATCTCCATCTCACGGATCCGGCGAAGTGTGACGGTGCCGGCACCATGGAGGATCTCGCCGCTCCAGTATTGTGTGACCTCGCCGACGTTCAAGGGGTTCACTTTTTCACCCCCGGTCCCCTGCGGTTCGGGTGCGGGAATACTCTGTTGATTATTGTTGATACCCATTCCTTAACCGTGATTTATGTGGTGTCAGACTTAAGTCTGACACCACGCTTAACGGCCACACCGAGCAGTTTCTACCGACTACTCAAGCCCCCTCTTAAGGAAGCTGGTGAAGCTTTCCAGCTCCTCCTCCACCTGAACCATCTCTTCCGCTTCCGCCCCCAACAGACCACCTTCCTGGAAGATCCGGAACCGGCGCAGCGTCCTGATGGCGCCCTCAACATCCAGCGGCGCCCCCGCCAACTCACGCTCAACGAGGAGGGCTGGAGTCCAGGAAGCCAGACCGCGATTGGCCAGGATCTGGCTGGTCGATTCGACGTAGTCTCCTGCCGCTTCCACGGGATGCCCCGGTTCAGGCTGGATCAGCTGGTTAAGGTTCTGCAGGCTGACCTCGATCCCCGGGAGTGGGTCATGTGCCAGCTCCTTATCGATGGATGAGCTCAGGATGCGGGAGAACTCAGCGCGCGACACCGGCCGAGCCGTCAGGCTGGAGAGGTAGCTTTTAATCTGGTTCGTGGCCCTGGCTACGTTTGAGTCCCACCGTTCGAGGAGTCTGGCAAGCCCGTCCAGGGTCGCCTTGATCTTGCCCGAGGTGATCTTCTCATCTTCCGAACGCTCAAAGACCATACGTGTCAAGGTTTCAGCGGGATCAAGGATGAACTGGAGGCGGTTTTCAATCGCGCTCTGGAGCAGATCGGCCAGCTCCTGGGATGTTAACACGCACTCGTTGTTGAGCTGATTGACTATACGCGTGTTTGCTTCGGGATCGTCGAGGTCCAGATTTACCGTGCCGATACTAACCTGACCTCCCGCCTGCGGGTTCAGGATGACGCTGAAGTGATCCCACAGATAATCAGGCAGGGTCTGGCTGATCAGGTCTTTGAACGGTATCTCCGTTTGCCCTTGCGAAAGCTGGGCGGCTTGATGGCTGGCGATCGCCTTCGCCTTTTCATCAAACATCCGGTGCTCCTTTCCTGTCCAAGTAGAAAAGAACTGTCAGGTGAGAAGTGTGTAGATTCATTGCAGGGTCTCGATCCGCCAGCTGACGGATATCATATAAGTGCGTTTGACGCAATCCTTATTCCTCAAATAGAGAGGTTTTTACGCTCGACAACTCCTCTTCGATTGTCGAAAGCAGTTTGGAGAGGTCTTCGTCGCTGATTTTGATGTATTTTTCATAACCCGGATCCAGGTTAAAGGCGAGCTCTTCGGAACCGGCGCCGTGTTTTCCGATCAACGCGACCAGATCTCCCAGGTGCACCGCATATACCAGGTCTCTGTATTTATCATCGGCCTCGCCCGGTTGATGGTGGTTCTTTATAGCGATACAGATCGGTTCGGGCAGTCCCCAGCGGAGCGCTATGGCGTGGCCGACCAACGCGTGGTCGGTTCCGAGCTGTTTCCTTTCACCCTCGATATTCTCAAGGACCAGCCCGGTTTCTCTGCCTTCCGGCAGCTTTTCAGGGTTTGACTCAAGGAACTCGGATATAATCGACTTACCGATATCGTGAAGCAGCCCGGCGGTGAAGGCGAGGTCGCTGGAGAGGCGGCTCTGAATGAAAAAGGCGAACTCCCTTGAGGCGATAGCGGTGCGGAGGGAATGGTCCCACAACTCCCCGGAAGCGCTCTCGTAACCCTGCAGGGGGCGGCTCATCATCTGAGAGGTGCAGGCGCCGATGGATATCCCTGTGACCATCTTCATACCTAACTGCATAACCGCTCGAAACACGGTCGTGATGGGATTTCCCCTGAAAAATGCAGCCGAGTTTGCCACACGCAATATCCTCGTGGTCAGGGCGGCGTCGGTCTCAACGATCTTTACCGCCTCCTTCAAAGATGGATCTTCATCGGTTAAGATGGCAATGAGACGATAAGCCACCGTCGAGAGCATCGGAATGTCATCGACCCGTCTGGCAATCTCTTCGGTTAAATCTGTTTTTTCCACTCAATCTTCCCTTCAGAGGGTAATTGGCCGGTAAGTAGCGGCGCTTCTGTATCCACAGTGACTGATGTTATACCTATACACGGCGACATAAGACGCGCACGAGGCGCTATGCTACAAAATCGCCACTGCAGCCTGTAGTATAGCCCCTTGTGGGCGTCGAATATACACTCTCCTGAAACTTCGGGACTGACACCTTTGGTAATTTACTCAGAGAAATGCTCCATAGCAACCCCCATCTTAACAGTAGGGCGGACAGCTGTCCGCCCATAGTATCCTTAGATTTCTTTCAGCACAATCCGGCGTTTGCCGAATTGGCTGCTACGCGAATATTCCGCAGAACAATGGGACATATGCTCTGTAAAAAAGCCGTCAGGAGCGTTTCCTGACGGCTCACATTGGATGTATGCCGGTTATGACCGGTTTAGAAGAGCGCTTCTATCCGGTAGAAGGCAGCGCCCGGCAGCGGATCGGTGTCGATATATTCGGTCTCCTCGACGATGGCGAGTCGTGTGCCTCGATCGCCGTCACGGAACGGGTGGTCGCTGCGATAGACGGCGTATCCTCCGGGCAGGTTCCTGCCGCCGTTACCATCCTCGTCCGGTTCACCCCAGATCAGCAGGATGTTGTTATCGATAAAGATCAGACCGACCACCTCGGTGATAGGATAGGTTGGGCTCCAGGCTTCAAGCGAGTCGGCGACCTGCTGGGCGATCTCGCCCTGGAATGCCTCCAGCCGGTCGTAGTTGAAGCGGGGCGAGTTCAGGAACTGCTCCGTCTTGGCGAAGACCCAATCCTCGAGCGGAAAGGTGTAGTCCCAGAGGCCGTTTCCATCCGGATTGGTCAGCCTCCAGGTATCGACGGCACCTGGTTGGGTAACCCAGTTGTTCAATTCAATGGCGCGGTCGCAGATACGGCTGCCGTTCAAACCGTCGAGTTCGGGTGGTGTCGAGCCGGCGCGCACCCACAGTGGGGTGACGACCGCGGCGAGTGGTCTGCCGCACATTGCCCAGAGGATTGCGTCGTCAGGACGTTCGCCGTCACGGACCCCCTGAACTACCAGAACGCCGGCGGTGCTGGAACGGCAGATCGCCCCGCTGTTAGGGATGCAGCCGTAGGGATAGTTATTCCAGTAGCCATCGAAAGGAAGGGGATAGGGGTCGAGCCCCTCGATGGACAGATTACGAATAACCTGCTGGAATATGTATCTGGGCGTCAGGCTGCCTTCATCGACAGCCGCCTTCCAGAGCTCGTATCCTGCGTCGTGACGGTGCGGTCCGAAATGCGAAGGGCGGTTATCCTGTCTATCTCCAGAGTAGCTGTAGTTTGAGCGAACGATAAATCCATCCTCGGTCTCGGCGGCGTCGATGCGTGTGTAGCTGTAGCCACCCGTCTCGAACATCGCTGCCCCGCCGAAGGCGTCGATGGTGCCGTAATTACAGTTGAGGGTGCGACCGTCCTCGTTGGTCGAGTCCATCAGCGCTTCGAAATCGTCCACCGTTCGGCAGGTCGCCAGCGCCAGCATATGGATCTCACCGTCGTCACTACCGGAACCCCAGCCATTGCGGTAAGGACCGCCGGGGAGGTTATAGGAGTCGGAATTCTCCACCGCGAAGCCGGCGGCATTGATCCCGCCGTAATACTCGTCCGTCTCGCCACTATAGGTGATGGATATGAAAGGTATGCGACCGTCATCGACGTAATGGAATTCCTGATTAGGCGCGACGTCGCGGTTCTTCCACAGCAACGGTCTGCCGTCGGGCGTGGCCATGCCGGAGGCCAGACCGGTGGTGCACTCGTTAAGCTCCCGCCAGAACTGGTCCTCGCCGGTCTCCGTCAGAAAGGCCTCGGATGCCGGGTCGGTGTTGGGCATCCACAGAAGCAGCAGTCCTACCACCCCAACCAAGCCGCCAATAACGATGCGTTTACGGAATATACAGGAGGTCATACCCTCATCTCCGGGTGGAACTGTAGACTCGAATGTGGCGTCATCCGGCAGCTGCCGGATAAGTCTGACACCACTTTACCGCTATACAATACGTTGCTTACATTCACCCCATTTGACCCGGTATTACTATAGTGGCCCTTAACCGATCTCCGACTCCCATACAAATTTAATAAAAAGGAGCTGAATTTGCAAGTCGGACGTGGATAGGTTTGGGGGTGAGCTTGCGTCCAACAGGTCGGGAG
>MWJR01000113.1 GCA_002127415.1 Calditrichaeota bacterium AABM5.125.24 | reverse complement strand
TCCTTGCAGGACAGCATGCACAGCCCGACGTCGTAATGCTTCTTGCGCGGAGGGTGATAAGGATCTTGCATCTTTGATTTCCATAAAGAACAATATACAAAATAAAAACACAAAAGTCCACTATAATCTGCACTGATTAGTAACTTAGGAGGCTCATTGTGAATCTGAATGTCATGCGGGAGGTCAACACTCTTCGAGGCATGACCGTGAAGGCGTTGCAGGAAAGATACGTCGAGGTCTTCGGAGAGGAATCTCGCTCCTGTAACAAGGATTTTCTCTGGAAGCGGATCGCCTGGCGCCTGCAAGCCCTCGCAGAGGGCGATCTTTCCGAACGGGCTCGCCGACGGGCTGAGGAACTGGCGGATGATGCCGATCTTCGCATTCGCTCGCAGGCTGGTGTCTTTCGATCCGACGTAGAATCATCACCTCTGCAGACAACATCCTATCCCTTCCAGCCCGACTGTGATCGGCGGCTTCCCATGCCCGGAGCGATTCTCAGCCGTCAATACAAGGGGAAGACTATCCGGATCATGGTTCTCGATAAAGGTTTCGAGTTTGAGGGAGAGGTTTACCGCTCGCTCACGGCAATCGCCAGAGCGGTGACCGGCTCGAATTGGAACGGATTCCACTTTTTCGGTCTGCAGAATGGAAGGGCGAAAGCGTGAATCAGCGTTCCCAGCTATCACGGGATTCAACATCCGGTTCAGACTCTACCGTTCGATGTGCGATCTATACGCGCAAGTCGACGGAAGAGGGTCTCGATCAGGACTTCAATTCGCTCGATGCGCAGCGCGAGTCCGCCGAAGCTTACATTGAAAGCCAGAAAAACGAGGGCTGGGTCTGCATTCCGGAACGTTACGACGATGGAGGATTCACCGGTGGGAATATCGATCGCCCGGCACTGCGTCGTCTTCTGACCGATGTCGAAGCCGGTAAGATCGACTGCATCGTGGTCTATAAAGTGGATCGTCTGAGTCGCTCGCTACTGGACTTCGCCAGGATGATGGAAACGCTTGAGAAGCACGGCGTCTCTTTCGTTTCCGTGACGCAGCAGTTCAATACGACCCATTCGATGGGTCGATTGACCCTGAACATCCTGCTCTCGTTCGCCCAGTTCGAAAGGGAGATCATCTCGGAGCGGACGCGGGACAAGATGACGGCAGCCCGCAAGAAGGGGAAGTGGGTCGGCGGCATGCCGGTGCTGGGTTATGACATCGATCCACATGCTAAACGTCTGATCGTCAACGAGGAAGAGGCTTGTAAGGTGCGTTCTATTTACGAGCTTTACCTTGAGCGCCAATCCCTGCTGCCAACGGTACAGGAACTGAATAATCGTGGATGGACGACCAAGCGCTGGATCACCAAGAAAGAACGGGCACGCGGCGGCAAGCCCTTTGAAAAGAACAATCTATTCAGATTGCTGACCAACATAACCTATATAGGGAAGATTAATTTCAAGGGTGAGTTCTTTGAAGGCGAACATCAAGCCATTATCGAGGTAGATCTATGGCGGCGTGTGCAAGACCTCCTCAGGCGCAATGGACGTAATGGCGGTCGGCTGGTCCGAAATAAATACGGCGCGTTGCTGAAAGGACTGCTTTACTGTGTGCCCTGTGAGGCTGCGATGGTTCACGCGTGCACGGTTAAGAACCAGACTACCCGTTATCGCTACTACGTTTGTTCGAGGGCGCAAAAGGAGGGCTGGCATTCGTGTCCGACGAAATCTGTGCCGGCGGCTGAAATCGAGGGATTTGTGATCGACCGCATCCGCTGTATAGGACGGGATAGTGGTTTGATCGCCGAAACGCTCAACCAGGCACGCCGTCAGATTCAGGAGGGTGTTGAAAAGCTCGAAAGCGAACTCCGCATAGTAAAAGAAGAACTCCAACGGCATGCCTTAGAGGTTCACAGACTGGTCGGTGATAAAGCACAACATCACGATGATCATACGCTTACATCCACCAGGCTTGCCGACCTGGAGGATCAAATCCGTTTTGCAAGGCAGCGAGCTGACGGTATCCGTGAAAAGATTGCCATGAAGAATAGTGAACTGGTGGATGAGGGGGAGCTCACCGCGGCACTGGAGGGATTCGATCCTGTCTGGGAGGCGTTATCACACCGGGAGCGATCGAGGGTGATTCATCTCCTTGTTGAAAAGATTGGCTACGACGGCGGTGTAGGGACGCTGAGTATAACCTTCCGCCCGACAGGGATCAAGGTGCTGGCGCAGGAATCAGCTATCGTTTGCGCAGAGACCGGCGGGTGCGATAGCTGATGCTAAAGACAGAATATTGAAAGAGATACCATGGATTTGACGATAAATTGCCAGGTTCACTTCAGACGAGGTCGTAATGGTCGCAAGCGACTTGTTGAAGGTGAAGAACCGGTACCGTCCTCGGTCAAGCCGGGGAATATCCCTCGGGTGTCCAAGCTGATGGCATTGGCGATCCGGCTGGAGAAGCTTGTGAACAGCGGTGAAGTGGGCGACTATGCGGATCTTGCCCGTCTCGGACAGGTGAGTCGTGCGCGAATTACCCAGATCATGAATCTGCTCCTACTGGCGTCGGACATTCAAGAAGAGATCCTGTTTCTACCACGGACGGTGAAGGGTCGTGATCCGATCCGAGAACGAGACCTCCGCCCAATCGCCGCCATTCCTCATTGGCACCGCCAGCGCAAAACATGGGCAAGCCTGATCAAAGAACGCATGATGCCTCAGTAACTCCCTTCATTCCAATCATTAACGCACCCTCCCCCTTTAGTTTCCCAGTTTGAGCAGCCTCATATCAACCTCGCCTTTTACACCGAAATTTTCAAAATTAGTTAAGATGTAAACGCATTTCTATTGACCTAACGTCTATCAGGTATTATAATATAAAGTTGTAGCATGACCGCAGTTCGCCTTAACCGGATTCTGCGGTTGTTGTCGCTGATGCGTTACGTGGAACATTGTAAAGGAAGGAACTTTGCAGAACAGCAGTCGGCAGCGAGCCAATTCGTGGCCATATCCCCGACACGATCACTTTGAATCGGGGCTTCGTAAACAAGCGGCAGATTTCTTCCGCAAGAAGGGATATCCGGTCCAGGAGAAGTGTCCTTTCATTCTTACTGAGTGGAAACACTGGTCGTCTAATATAATCCTGAGAGAGGTGGCAGACTTCATTAATTGCGAAAAGGAGCGACGGGCAAAGCAAGGGATTGGATTTCCTCTTCACAGATGGTTGCATCACGGCTTAAGCAGCCAGGCCATGCTTTTTAACCTCGTCGGTCCCTTAGTAACCAGGAACAATCTCGAACCAATCATAAGCGTGATCAAAGCCAAGGGCATCGATTGGCAAGGAAGCAATGTCACGGGGCACTTTGAGGTTGAGGACCGTAACGTATTCAACGAGGATTACGGTCAACCCACTTCTATCGACTTGGTTGTCGAGAATGAGTCTGGTCCCAAACTGTTTATCGAAGCCAAATTCGTTGAACGTGAGTTTGGCGGTTGTTCAGTTTTCGGTAGAGGAGATTGTGACGGGAGAAATCCGGTAAGAAATTTCTCCCTCTGTTATCTACATCACATCGGTCGCAAGTACTGGGACTTGATTCGGGAGCATCAGATTCTCAACCAAGCTTGGATGGCAAGCCCGGTCTGCCCTCTCGCCAACTACTACCAATTTTTTCGTGAGATGCTATTCGCTCTTCATCAAAGGGGATTATTCATCCTCCTACATGATGAGCGAAATCCGACCTTTTCCTGCAAAGGTCCAGACGGAGTTCGTGGCATCTTTACGTTTCTAGTCTCAATGCTCCCCAAGGAATTGCGATCCAGTGTAATCGAAATCAGCACGAAGGAGTTGTTTCAATCAATCCTGAAGAGTGGTCGACATACGGATTGGATTGGTGAATTTGCCGAGAAATACGGCATGTAAACCGATGAAGTAGAGATCAATAAATGACAACTAAATTCCGAGGCAGACGCCCCATCCAAGAGATAACCGAGCCACAGCTCCAGACGCTCAAGGAGATTCAACGATTTGTAGATCAGCGCGGTTTCCCCCCAGCGATCAAGGAACTCGCAGACATCCTCGGGATATCGCCCGCCAGTGCCCACGGTCAGGTGAATCAGCTCGTTCGAAAGGGGTACCTGAGACGCGAACCACGGAAGGCTCGAGGACTCGCTGTTATCCGCGAACCAGAGGATAAAGCTCCCGAAATGGAGCCAGTCCCGGTTGTCGGGCAGGTGTCCGCCGGGCAATTGATATTTGCCGAGGAAAATATCATCGGCGAGATCATGGTTGAGAAGAAAATCACGTGTAGTGGTCGTTGTTTTGCTCTTGAGGTGAAAGGGGACAGCATGGTCGGCGCCGGCATAAACGACCGGGACCTGGTTGTGGTCCGCCAACAGCCGGTGGCTGAAAGTGGAGATATCGTGGTGGTTCTTCTTGGTGATGAAGGCACTGTGAAGCGACTCTACATCCGTGAAGAGAAGATCGAACTCAGGTCGGAGAATCCGAAATATCACCCAATCTCCATCGAACCCGGTGATGATCTGCTTGTCGTGGGGAAAGTCGTCGCTACGGTAAGCAGGTTTCGTAAGGAGTATTTCAACAAGACCGACGTAGGTATAGAAAGATAATCAGACCATGAACAAAACCAGATTTTTCGAAGAAAGCAAAGAGCAGTCTATTATCAAAGCCACCATTGTCGCCAAATACTTTTGGGCTTGGGCAAAGGTGATAACTGCAGCCATGAGAAAGTATCCGGAGCGTTCCAGTGACAAGATTGCTTATGTTGATTTATTTGCTGGGCCTGGGCGATACAAGGATGGATCAGTATCCACTCCGATTCGTGTTTTAGAAAAGGCGGTTGAAGACCCAGACATACGGGAATGTCTCGTCACGTTTTTCAATGATAAGGATGAAGAGAACACACGTTCTCTTGAAGCCGAAATTAGGCTCATTCCCAATCTGCATTTATTTAAGCACCAGCCGCAAGTTTTCAATGATGAAGTTGATGATACGATTGTTCAGAACTTGGAACAAACGAAGCTCATCCCGACTCTTTGTTTTATTGATCCGTGGGGCTACAAAGGGCTTTCCCTCCGATTGGTCAACTCTGTGCTGAAAGATTGGGGCTGCGATTATATTCTCTTTTTTAATTATAATCGCATAAACATGGGCTTATCCAATTCATTTGTTGTTGAACATATGAACGCTTTATTCGGGGAAGAACGGGCGGATAATCTTCGCACCTGTTTGGAGAGTCTGGGGCCTTTCGAGCGAGAAATGACTATTGTGAACGAGCTGACATTGGCACTAAAAGAACTCGGTGGAGAATATGTGTTGCCTTTTTGTTTTAAAAATGAGCGAGGGGTGCGTACGAGTCATCATCTCATCTTTGTAAGCAAGCATGTTCGAGGTTACGAAATAATGAAGGAGATTATGGCAGAGTATAGCTCGAAGAAGGATCAAGGGGTTCCCAGCTTCGAGTACAATCAGGCCGATGAACGCTACAGGTTCCTCTTTGAGCTCACACGGCCCCTGGACGAATTGACTCGTATGTTACTCACTGACTTTGCTGGAAGGAGCATGCGTATGAAAGAGGTATATGAAGAACACCATGTCGGAAGACCCTACGTGAAACGAAACTACAAAGATTGACCTTGCCCCAAAAGAGTGGACACAGAGTTAAGCACATAACGAGTAAAACTGCCGTTCGAACTCAGCAGGGCTG
>MWJR01000019.1 GCA_002127415.1 Calditrichaeota bacterium AABM5.125.24 | reverse complement strand
CCACACCTCCCGTTTTAGCGGGAGTGACATGTGCGAAAAGCATAAAATACAAGTATAAAATGAACCCCTTAATAACTGGCAGACGATGGCGTCTGCCAGCGGGAAAACTTCCTCATAAGCCCCTCAACCTCATCAGTAGTCAATCCCTCCGCTCCGGGCGGCATACTCGCCCTGATAAACTCTGCAACTTCAGTCAGACCGCGCGACTTAAACATAGTATCAAGCAGCTCCAGATGAAACCGTAGGGGCGCACGCCTGGCCCGTATAGGGGCGGTCCCCGGATCGGTGTCCGGGGCAAGTATTTCCATAATCCGGTTCATAGCCTCCCGCACCGCGCTGCAGCCGTCCTCCCTGGACCGCTCCTCAAACACAGCCCGGATGTATCCCTCGACTACGGGGGCCGGAGTCCCCTTCCTGTCATCACCTTCCAGGCGTTTGACCAGCGGCTCGTAATGCCTCCCGACCACCTGCTGAACGATCAGTGAGGTCAGGACACTCCGCATCCGCTCAGGTCTTCCCTCACCATGCTCAAACAGGAACTCCGCAATGGCCGCCCCCGGATCAACCGATCGCGCCAGGTGGAAACGGACCGCTCGTTCGATCACCTGACGGAACTCGCCGGCTGAGATCCTCCAGGTGTCCAGCAGCGCCTCAAGCAGGTTGAGCGCAGCTTTGGCGACCCGCTCGTCGGTGAAATCGAACGGGGTTCCCTCGGAGCGGATGGCAGATGTCGATATGTGATGAAAATGGAAGATCAGATGCCGCCGGAGCAGCGGTGGCAGCTCCCGGAGGGGCAGCTCGCGGATGGGGAGCCGGCCCGCTTCCTTCGGGAAGGTCCGCACCAGATAATCTACACAGCGATCGAGAGACCGATAGATATATTCGAGACTGATTTCTGGTTCCAGTGGCTCGGACACTCTTGTCCGAGCTTGACCGGACAGGAGTGTCCGGTCTACCGGTAACTCAGGTGGGATGGGGGCTGCTTCAGGCTCCTTTGCCTCCACAGGTTTCGCGGTCTCCTCAGTGGGTCGAACATCCTCCAGACGCGGGACATCGAGCAGCAGGCTCTCCCAGGATTGGTGGATGCTCCGGGGAACCTCGGTCGACAGGTCTGAAACCACAAATTTTCCCCCCTCCCAGTCGAATATCTCAAAGAATGCGGAGAGTCCGGTCTGCGTGCCGCTGTCCGAATGAATTATGCTCCCACCCTTGAAGTAGATGGTTCCCCGTTTCTGTCCGGCGGTTATTTTCAACTCTGCATCCCCGCCGCTCATAGCGATAAATTGTGATATATCCGACAACGGCAGCGAATTTATGAAGCCCGCATATCCGGTCTTGGGTCTGCGCAGCAGATCGCGGATGATTTCGACCAGCTTCTTGATCTCGAACGGCTTCTCCAGATAGCGAACGGCGCCGCGCTCCTCAACCGACCGCCGCAGCTCCTTAGTGCCGTAGGCTGTCATCAGGATAAACTGGATCGCGGGATACCGCTGCTTCACCTGAATCAGCAGTTCCAGGCCGTTAATAACCGGCATCTTGAAGTCACTCACGACCACACGCACATCCTCGTTCTCATCCAGTATTCGCATAACGTGTTCTGGCCGGTTGGTCGCTATGGTGGCGAACTCGCTCTCGTAATGACGACAGTAATTGTAGATTATATCTGTGATCTCCCGGTTGTCATCGACGACGAGAACCTTGGGAGGAACTTCATTCATCTCATTCTCCTGATGATGATCCCGGATTAAATCCGGGATGAACTATCTGAAGGAATAATAAAGTTACAAGTTACAAGTTACAAGTTACAAGTTACAAGTCAGCGCACACATCTGCATATTGACTTGCGACTTGCGACTTGCTTACTTGTATAGTGTCATCTGCCTGCTGCTCAACCTGAAGGAGTAATAAAGTCACAAGTTACAAGTTACAAGTCAGCGCACACATCTGCATATTGACTTGCGACTTGCGACTTGCGACTTGCTTACTTGTATAATGTGTTAATATACAGCCTGAAATCCTTCTGCGAAAGTGGCTGGCTGCGAGGGGAACAGGTCATCATCGCCCGGGTGGAGGTTTCATCAGAGTGACGCTGGTGATGCAGGTGAGGCTTTCCAGATACCTCCGGCTGTATGACAGCGCAAGCAAACCACCGACAGGGCCTGCCCCAGCGCCTGTCCTGACGAAAGTCAGGAAAAGCTGGGGAATGTCGGCACTCGCCATATCCAAACATATGCTTCGATCTTCAATAACCAATGAATTGAACGAAACGGATCAGAAACGCCAGCCCAAGGAGGTTCTCTCCGATCTGGTGGTCAGTTGCGGGGCAATGACTGCGCTGCTGATCACCAGGGACGGCCACTTGATGTCCGAAGGTGGCGAGACCGGCTATCTTGATACCACAGCCATGGCGGCGCTTGTGGCCGGGATGTTCTCCGCCACCCGCGAGGTGGCCCGCATTGTGGGGGAGCAGCAGTTCTCGATCCTTCTGCAGCAGGGGGAGAAGCGCCACATTCATATCTCGCTGGTGCTGGGGTCTGCTATGTTGATCGTGGTGTTCGAGGATTATCAGAGGATCGGACTGGTGCGTCACCAGGCCCGCAAGGCCGGTCTGACCCTGGCCGAACTGCTGCGCAAAGAGACCGAAATGACCAAACCGGAACTGGCGCCGGAACTGTCAATGCCGGCTTTCAAGGAATACGCACTCGACCTCATCGACCGCATCTTCAAGCCAAACTGAAGCCCCGGAACCCCTTTATGCCATATATAAGCTACCATGATAAGGTAATCGCCTTCAAGATCGTCTACTACGGCCCGGGGTTGAGCGGGAAGACCACCAACCTCACCTATATCTTCAACCACCTGCCTGAGGAACTGCGCGGCGATATGCTGACCCTCAACACCAGCGACGAGCGCACCCTGTTCTTCGATTTCTTCCCCCTCGATATAGGCCGCATCGAGGGATATGCGGTGCGGTTCAATATGTATACCGTTCCCGGTCAGGTCTATTACGAGGCCAGCAGACGTCTGATTCTGGACGGTGCGGACGGCGTGGCGTTTGTGGCGGATTCTCAGCCGTTCCGGCTGGAGGAGAACATCGACAGCTTCCAATCGATGCAGAAGAACCTCGGGCACTACGGTGTTGACTGGAAGGGGTTGCCCATCGTGCTCCAGTATAACAAGCGGGACTGCCCGAATCCCATCCGGATCGGCACCCTGGAACAGCGACTGGACCTTGACGGGATCCCCGTTACAGACGCCGTCGCCATCCAGGGGCTCGGGGTTATGGAAACCATCCACACCCTCACCAGGGATGTGATAGTTCGGTTTAAGCTTTGACAGCCTGTCCGAGAATGCAAGATTTGGCAAGGCGGACGCCCTTGTCCGCGATGGTGTCAGACTTATCCGGCAGCTGCCGGATGACACCGCAGTTCGTGGAGTCATCGCAATGGCTCTGAAAGGAACCCTGGACGACTTCACCATCGTCGAACTGATCCAGTTCCCCTACGCCGGACGCAAGACCGGACAACTGGCAATTGCCGGCTCGGGCGACAGGAGCGCGATGCTGTTCTACAGTGAAGGGAAGGTGATTCACGCAACGTCTGGCGATCAGGAGGGTTTCGAGGTGGTGGTCGACCTGGTCGGGTGGGAGAAGGGGGAATTTGAATTCCGTCAGGGTGTCGAGGCCGACCGCACCACTATCGATATGGAGCTCCACCAGCTATTGATGCAGGCGCTCAAAACCCGCGACGAACGCAGGTTCGAAGAGGAACACAGACGTCTGGTCTCAGACGAAGCAACTCCCGCCATAACCCTGCCCGCCGATGAGCTCAAAGCCCAACTCGAGAAGATGGCGCAGGCGGACAGCTCCATTGAATACACCTGCATCATAACCTCGGGTAACGACCTGATAGCCGAAGCGAAACACAGCGCCGGAGACGGCGAAAATTACCGGAAGCTGCGGGAATCCCTCGCAGCGCTCATAGGAAGCTACACCCGGCCGACGCTTCGCCGGGTGATGATCGACGACGACCTGGGGAGCGTGGTTCTGGCCAGCCTGGGCGACGACCGGGCCCTGATCGTGGTCATCCCCGACACTTCGGGACAATCCATGGGCGCGGTATCGCTCAAAGTCAGCAAAATGATAGGCGAACTCACCGGTATGTAGCCTAATGCCTTGTGCGTGTCATGACGTGCACAGGGCACTAAACTACATCACTATAGGGGTAAAGGAGGTCGAGGTGGCAGATTTGAAGGGCTTTTTAGGATACCTGCTCCGGATCGAGGGGACCGTAGCCGCTGTGGTGGTGAGTCGCGACGGGTTCGTGATTGAGGCGGCTACCCGCGGCGGGCCGGTTGACACCGAGGCAATCGGCGCCATCATCTCGACCGGTATCGTCTCCTGTGAAACCATCGGCCGCGAGCTGCAGATCGGTGAACTGACCCAGGGTATGATTGAATACACCGGCGGCGTGGTGATGATGAGCCCGGCGGGAAAAGACGCCATCCTGGCGGTTACCGCCGACCAGAAAACCAACCTGGGACATATCCGCTACCAGCTCAAAAAGATCGCCCCTGAAGTTATGAAGGCGTTATAAATCACAGGCGGCGAGTCGCTCTGACTCTTCGGAATTAACCCGGCAGGTGCGGCACTCTTGCCGCGCATTTGCCCGACAGAGCCTGCCCCAGCAAAAGCTGGGGAGTGTCGGGCCTACCATATAAATCTATCGCGGTGTCAGGTTCTCAACCTGACGCCATTTTCCGGCCGGGCCCAAGAACCCGGCTTGGATGACCGTCACGTGAGGACACTTAGGCAGCACTCTTAACAACCATTACCCACACGATTCAGCGAAGAACCCATTATAATCTCCGCCAGAAGCCCCCCTGGTAATACCGGTGGGGCTTTTGGATTGCAGACCGTCACCTCAACTCACCTTCTATTCCCCCCTTCAACGTAAGGGGGGATTTCATTGAAAATGCTTCAGATGAAGGTCACGCTGATACCGGTCGGCAGTCTCGCTGCCGGGCAGGTGGGTTTAATCCTGTTGAGTGGCGAGGTCGTCGGAACTGTCAGGCTGATACTCCGGAACCAGCTTCTTCAGCTCGGAGATCAGCTCCTCCCGGTTGAGTGTATATAGATTGGTAATGAGAGCCTGGACCCTGTTCAGGTAGTTGTTGTCGAGGGAAAGATCGGGATTGAGAACGAAGAGGTTAGGCACAGGTGTTGAGCTCTCCTCTCCATCGAGGAACAGCCTTTCGTGCATCTTCTCACCGGGCCGTAACCCGGTGTATACGATCTTTATATCGTCGTTCAACTTGAGCCCGGAAAGCTCTACCATATACTCGGCCAGATTGGCGATCGATAAAGGCTCACCCATATCGAGGACGTAGATGTTTCCGTTTTCCCCAACCGCACAGGCCTGTAGAACGAGCTCAACAGCCTCAGAAATTAGCATAAAATAACGCGTTACTTCAGGATGGGTGACCGTTATTGGTCCGCCGTCTTCGATCTGTTCCCTGAATTTGGGGATGACGCTGCCGGAACTGCCCAGGACGTTTCCGAAGCGAACTGCCAGGATTTTGGTTGTGCTCAAATCTTTATGTAACAGTGAGATCAGTTCGCAAACCCGCTTGGAGACGCCCATAACACTGGTGGGTTGAACAGCTTTATCCGTCGAGATGAATATAAATCGATCCACATGAAATTCATGGCACATCTTGATCAGTGTAAAGGTGCTCTG
>MWJR01000096.1 GCA_002127415.1 Calditrichaeota bacterium AABM5.125.24 | reverse complement strand
CTTCTTCGGGTTGAAGTTGTCGGGTTGTGATTTGTGCATTTTTCTATTCATGTTTCTATTGCCTCTATTTGGTTTTTGTCGATGGAACACTTTGAACTATTAAGGGGGGCATATTATAGTGCGATTGGCGGGTGTAATTCCCGCACGCTGAACCCAGACTGCAGCAACCTTCAGGGTAGAGAGACCCATGCCCACACCCCCATCCTGCCTCCTGATGTTCAGAGGGGAGGAACTTCACCTCACTAAGTTGAGGAGCGGCAAAATTTTTTTAACTGTGTAAGCGTCATAATACCAACATCATAGAAGCTTGTGAATATTATAACGCCATTTTCCACTTGACAATGGATTGATTGCCTATCATATTGTTGTTTGCTAACAGATTCATTGGACTTCCCTGAGCCCGAAAACACTCCTCTCCAGGAGCTTGTATCGGGTGTTGACTACCTGTTATTGGTTAAGCGGTTATGATTGAGGAAGAGGAATGAAGCCCCGGACTAAAACCTATATGAGGGGCACGCAGACAATAGCGCCTCGTCGGTGGAGTATATACTGGCGGGGCGTTTTTGTTCTCTGGACAGGAACACAATGAAACGTTTTCTCGCATTAATTGTTATGTTTGCAGTCATGGAAAGCACCGTCCTTGCCCAGGGTCATAAGATTGGGAAAGGCTGGAGTCCCGGGGAATACTACTTCATCGGACAGGATTCGGGAGATGGTCATCTTGATTACAGTATCTATCGAACGGAAGACTTTGGCGAGCATATTGAGAGGATCAATACCGAAACATTCTATTGGGTACTGACTGACGCCCGCGCTGGATGTGTTTATGGTGTAGGTGAAGGGCACGGAAGGGCATCTGTTGTGAGTTGGGACAGTTGCCGAACTTGGGAGGAGGTTGATTATTCTTTTTTCCGTACTGGTTATGGCCCAACGACCGGAAGGAGACCAGGTGAGCTGTACATACCTTACCAAGACAGTATCCGCTACAGCTTAAACCATGGTGAATCTTACACTGCACACCTATCCGAAAACATGCGGTATGATTTGCTTGTCGGGCATCAAGATGGGGAGGTGTATTCTTACGCGGGTGGTGGATTATACCGAAGTGAGGATTATGGCAGACATTTCAGTCTCGTTTATGATAGTTTTGGCAATGACAGTATCGGCTTTAACGACATGGTCCAACTTCGAACCGGTCCTGCCGATGGAGAATTGTATCTGCTGGACTTGATCTACTTCAGGATATTCCGCAGCGACGACCATGGCCGCAGCTTTGTGATGCAACGGGACCTGTTGCGTGACGACTACACCGATCATCGCGAATGGTGGATTGATATCGCCACAGGGCAGGAAGCCGGAGATTTTGTTATTTATGGATGTGCATCTAATTTTTGGTTGGGGGGGACGATAAGATTCCTTGTGAGCCACGATTACGGACGGAACTTCGAGGTGTTCACCCCTTTCGATTATCCATCGTATGTGGGAAAATCCGAAACGATTTTACCGGGAGACCTTGAGATTGCCGCCTTCCCCAATCCATTCAATGGTAGAACCGGACTTGCCATTACCCTTCCGCTTCCGCAGGTCATATCGTTGAAAATCATCGATTTGAAAGGACGTCTGATAGATCACCCTGCGCAGGGTTTCTATCCTGCCGGGACTCATCGATTGCTCTGGCCTCGACCGGATACCCAGTTAACCCTTTTCTCTGGATGCTACTTTGCAATTCTGAATGGACAGAATTACGTGTCGATATGTAAACTGGTCATAATAAAGTGACCAAAATCGACAAAAGGAGAGAGAAATGGAAAGCAGTGTTTGCAGATGGTTGATCGCTGTCCTCATCGCTGTGGGGCTCGCGACTCAACTGCCCGGCTAATCCCATAACTGCATTAGACGCTTCTTCCAGTTCCTGTTGAAAGTCATCGTGGCCATAATGCCTGAACTTGAAGTCGCCCAGGAAGAAATCGATCATCATTCCATTGGTGCAGACCAGGCGATTGGCATTTAAGGCTAACCCAAATGTTGTTGAACCATCGTATGAATTGACGACATGAAGCGCCAGCTGGACTATATCATTGGGCACGGGTTCCACAGCCAGATCAGGTTCTCCGGTATCGCTGCGACGGGTTATCTTGCTTCCACCAAACTGGTGCCGGACTACATCATCAATCTGCATCTGCGTATGCACGATAATCTCATCAGAATCCTGGTTAACAGACAGGACAGTAAAGGACCATTCACCTTCCAGCACTTCGTTAAGCCGCTGGATAACCGTGGCAGCGTCTATGTAGTCGAGCATCGACCCAAAGTTCCCCTTGCGCTGCTTGATCGGATCATATGGAAAGGGCTCTGATAGGGCTTCGATTGGAATGGACATGGATTTCCTCCTGGTATTGACTTCCTCTAACTTCCACCTTACATTTCGGTTCTTCGCTGTTTAGAATGGGTAACCCCCAATCGTCATTCCGGTGTAACAGGCTGTCCGAAAGTGTAAGATTTGGCAAGGCGGACGCCCCCGTCCGCCGTCCAAGCTATTGTTTTTATGGGCGCACGAGAGCCTGCCCCAGCGCCTGTCCTGACGAAAGTCAGGAAAAGCTGGGGGCGTGCGCCTTGCCGCAAAGCAGCCCAGAGGCAATTCTCGGACAGACTGGTAAGCCTGAATCCAGATCCACTCCCTGCAAACATCTGAGAGGTTTCTGAATTGGCAGCTACAAGGCTTGGGCCCTCAACCTGGGTTCCAGCCCCTGCTTCCGCAGGGACATGCTTTCGCTGGAACGACGAGTTCAATATTCCTCAAAGTCCGACCATGTACCCACACAAAACAGCGAAGAACCCTTTTGGTTATCTTATTTATGTTCTGATAGAAATTCAGACAATCTCTCTTTAATTGCAGGATCAGATGTCTCGTTATGGACTTTTACAAGCAGATCCCTCGCTTCGGTCGAGTAATCTTCGCGCATAAAGAACATAAGTGCGCCGGTTGCCATTTGTCGTAATATCTCGTTTGGCGATCCTGTAAATCTGTAAAAATATGGAACTAAATTTGTCAAGTGTTTAGTCTTGGCGATTTTAATGGCTGATTTTACGTTCCTGTTAATTGATCTGTCTTCCGTGAATGACGGCGCGTTCTTCAGAATGTCTTCTACTACTTCTATTTTTGCTTCAGGATACCCAAAATCTTCCAAAGCATAAGCAGCATGCATTTTTCCATCCCAACTTCCGTTTTTTAATGCGTCAAAAAGCATATCCGTTGCTTCAATCACTTCATATTTCCTTACGATACAGTACAGTTCGTGTTTTTGAACGAAGGGCTTTGCAATTCCCCAATCACCGCAGGCAACTAAAACTGTAGTTGCAGCAATTTGAACGTTATCGTGTTTGCTGTTTAGTGATGAAATAATATAATCGTGGACGCCCGGCATATCGAATACCTTCCACAAAGCAAAGATTTTACCCTCTGTCACCAGTGGATGATAATCCGGAAAATTCATAATGGCGTCTTTTATGGCATATGAATTCAATCTTTGTGCTTTTTTCCCATAACGTTGAATTGCAGGATACATACCTTCACATTTTCTCTCTATGTCTCTTTCATCAGTAATGCCATCCCACAAATTCTTGACTTCTTCGAACCATTCCAGAGCTTTTCTCTCATCTTCACTATATGTTGCTTTTAGAATATCTTCAGTCTGTGAATAGGCTGTCTGGAATGGATTAAGGCTCAGGATTAGCAAAAAAGCCCCAAGAAGTATTGTTCTCAGAGGATATGTGTTTATTTCAGCGATATTCATAATCAACTCCTGTTTCCTTTGTTGAAATATCTGATAACTTGCTGAATTATCACGAGTTAACGTTTACTAACCAGCACTCAACATTAAAATTCATTAAAAACATAATAGGTATTGGAGGAAAGTCAGGTGTTTCTGGAAAAAATTGAGAGATAATGAAAATCCTCATAATTTTTCAAACCAATACAGAAAACACCCGAATACCTACGCACCCAGCCGGGGATCGGCAAGATCATCGCCCTGTCCAGTAATTCACCGCCGACTGGCTAGACATATAACCGGGACGAGAAGCCGGGGGCGTGCGCCTTGCCACAACCCTATTTACGGATAAGCACTAAGTCTTTCTCAAGACCACCAGATCGTGCCAGTTGTTTATCCCCTTCTCAATGTATAGGGCAACCTCAAAATATCTCGACCAGGTTTTTCTGACGTATTCAGGGGTGTGGAAACAGGTCTGGTAAAATTCAGGAAAGTAGAGCTTCCAGAAGGCATCACAGAGGAAAAATATCCCTTCACTACGAATACTATCCAGTTGCTCTCCTGAAAGCTTCATACCCGCGATATGAGGGCCGTGAACACTGATAAGCACCAGACCTCCGGGACGAACTATCCGTTCCAGCTCCTCCAGCCACTGGAGTTGGAACTCCTCATTCAGGTGCGTAAATACGGAAATCAAGCAGATCAGATCGAAGCTGTCGTGCTCATAACCGGTTGGTGGCGAGGGGGGGTTGACGCTGAAACTGGCGAAACCCAAGTGCTCACTGCACCACCCGACGGCCTCCTCATCGACATCCGAGCCGAAAAGATTGTGTGATTCCTGCCTATCCGCCAGCCATCTCAAGGTGCGGCCGCAGCCACAGCCGAAGTCCAGTATATCCCTGAAATCGCCGATTTTTTGTCCAGTGTGACCAAGAGCCGCCTCGATATCACTCATTATCCGGCGACCGTTGTCAAGATAGTCGGATCGATCCGGGCTGCCTGCCACCTTGAAGCGGAGTCGCGGAGGAGGAAGATAGGAGTCTATATCCCTGACAAAGAGCTGTTCATATATCGTAATCAGCCAGACCCACCCCCTGAAAAAGTGCGGCACTAATGCAGGCGGGATGAGCGGTCGCAGCAGTCTGCGTATCAACCTTACCAATAAGAAGTCCTTTTATACTAAATGCACTGCCAAACAAATCCGCCGCGCCGGGATCTCATCCCGGCCGGCGGGAATTTGCTATAGATGCCGGCCGGGTTATGAACCCGGCTCGGCTATAATCAAAGAATTAATTCGACTGTTACTTAGGTGTCAGGCGAGGACACCTGACACCACGAATCTTGTTAACGCACCAGCACCAGCTTTCGCAACGCCTGCCCACCGCCGGCCTCAAGGCACAGCAGATATACCCCGCTGGACAGACCCGCTGCGTCCAGGGTTAATAAATGCTTGCCGGCCGTGAATCGCTCCTCAGCAATATGCCTGACACAACGGCCGGAAAGGTCATACAGGTCGATAACTACCGGCAGCGTGGAAGGAAGGTAGAAACCGATGCGGACCACGTCGTTGAACGGATTGGGACAGGGGACATCAAGATGGATATCTTCCGGCAATGGGCTGCGGCCGTCATCGACGGCTACCGGATTGTTGGGCTTACCGGGGGTGGGGTTCTCAAACTCGACCCAATCACCTGAGCCATCGACCTCGCGTCCGAACGACCAGTCGATCTGCTGCTGGTCGAAAGTCACCGTATCGACCACTACAGGACCGTCGCCGTCCGGCACAAACAGCCCCAGTTGTTCCCCCTCGGCTGACAGCCTGAAGTTGCTATGCAGGCCGGGGTTATCGCCGTCGTCGCTGTCTGTCCAGACGATGAGGAACTCGCCAGGCTCGATGCTGGCTCCCACCGGGAACTCCCATCGGTCCGGTTCGTTCAGGTCATCCGTGAGGTAAAAACCACTGAGATAAACCGTAACCTCGCTGCCGTTGAACAGCTCAATCCAGTCGTCATATTCACCCTGCGGATCAGCAATGGTGGAATCGTTGCTGGCCTGAAGCTCGTTAATGACCAGCCCGTCCCATTCCTCCGCGCTGATATAGCTGAACAGGTCTTCAGGCGCACGCACCGGATCGAAGCGCTCAAGCCCCCGCTCATCCTCAGCGGCGAGATAGTATTCGACCCGGACGCCCGCCTGAACGGGAGACAACGCCGCACCGAACCGACCGTCATCGGCTTCGCCGTCATCGAACATCTCGCCCCACGTCCACTCTTCATCATCTCCCATCCGGTTGAACAGATTGACCTCTGCAAGGGGGTTGTCAGCCTGCAGGGAGGTCGTCACCCACACCGTATCCTCCGGCGAAGGACGGGACGGCTGTCGCGCGGTTCCGACAAACAGAGGCGGCCTGCAGGGGAGATTCTCCTCGCCGGGGGTCGGCTGCATCTGTCGCTGAACGGGAGCTCCATCGGGAAAACGCCCCCACGACAGGTCGATCGGCAGTTCCCGCCAGGCGAGGTAGTCCCATACATCCCGTCCATCCGGCGAAAAAAGCAAGACCTGTTCACCATCGGCGTTAAGTCGGAAGGAAGCGTGCAATTCCCCCTGTTCTTCGTCACCATCACACCAGATCCAGATAAATCCCCCGGCTGGAACGGTCGTATCCGGCAGCATCCAGACATCACCGCCGACCTCATCCGTCAGACCTACACCATCCAGGTGGAAGGGATGATCGGTCATATTGATTAACTCCAGACCGTCCTCAAATTCATCCTCTTCGTCGGCTGTAACCGAGTGGTTGTCGGCGAGAACCTCATTGATCCTCAACGGGGGGTTGAAGTTGATTCGGTCAAGCTGACTCAGCACCGCCTCCCGGCGGTCGTGGACGAACCGTTCCAGTCCGATGATAGGCCGTCTCGGTTGTTGCGCCTGGATATCCTCACTCAAACCCCGTTCAAACTCCTGGTCACTGAACATCTTGTTGCGATCGTTTCGCACGTGAGGCCGAACCATATCGGCAAGCCGATGGATGCGCGGGAAGAAGCTGTCCGGCTGGAATGGCCCGTAGACCATTTCTGTTACGCGGTTGAGATAGATTGTCCGATAGATCGGGTCGGGCAGGATTCGAGTCAACAGTGGACGACTCTGCGGAGGCGGCTGTGACCAGAAGATGTCGAGACCTATAATCTGGTCCGGGTTCATTCCGAGCGTAAAAACGCCGAACGCCTCGTTGCAATCCCACACGATTTGACGGAACCTCCCGTCATCCTCCATGTGGTAGATGTAATAGTTATGTCCCGAACCTCGATAGGCGTCGAGGTTGACGAACAATCCACCGGCCGCCTCATAGAGGAGATAGTCAGCCACGTCGAACGTCTCTTCCAGGGATTGGACCAGCTCTTCGGGGCGAGTGTTGTTCAGAACGTCGATCAGATGAACCAGGTCTGACCAATCATCCTCGTCCTCGTTGGTCTCGAGACTGTAATCGCGACGATAGGCGCCCTCATCAGGGCCTTGCCAGACCAGGTTGCCGCGCGGGTCTCCCTTGTAGAGATTGCCTTTCTCACCTTCGCCCCAACGGCGTCCGATAAAGTCCTTGTTGACCTGTTCAACGACGGTATAGAAACCGAGCAGCTCGCCGTTTATGATGACATCTGCGAATGTGGCGCGCGGGCAGGCAATCCCCTGAGCCGCACAGAACTCGAGGAACAGCTTCTCACGCAGGAAGGTGGGGTCAAGGAAGCCGTTGCTTAAGTTAAGGGTCTTCATACCGAAGAACCGCTGAGCCTGGATATAGTGGTTGAACTTCAGCTTGAGCGACTTCTTGATCCCCGGATGCATAAACGACGAGTTCCCCTTGAACCGGACGCCGATGCTGTCATATTCCTCGTCATCGCTCGTCACGAGAGCGTAAACATACTCCTCGTCCTGCCGGTGAAGCATCAGCGTCTCAAACCAGTCATCGTATGGCAGTGTCAACTCGAGGGTATGGACGACCCCCTCGCGGAAGAAGTGATCACTGTCGCCCTCCTGCGCCAAAGCCGGAACGATAACAGTGAGGGTTACTCCCAAACAGGCCGCAAGAGCAACGGGGACAGTAATACTTGTCAGTAAACAACGATGAATTAGCATATAATCCCCAATAAGACCAAACTGTCATTGCGAGCGAAGCGAAACAATCTTGTGCATTAGTTGAACAGATTGCTTCGTCATTTCATTCCTTGCAATGACAAGTATTAATTGCGCCCATTAGTAATATTTACGATTTAACTACCTTAACACGAAACTCCACCTCATAAAACCCACCCACCCAATGGCACCATATACGCTCACAAAAAAACGGACTCGCGTTGGCAAAAAAATTAATTACACTATTCGTAATACTTAAGACAACTCTTTTGATCATTCCTTTTCTGGCGATTATCTGTGGCGGCCACCAGCGAAGCTCAGCCTGGATCACCTTAAGGTTAATCTGAGGAAGATAAACAGGGTAACCTGTTACTTCGTGCAGGTCTTGATCGTAGTGTTCAAAGCTGCGGGTGCTGTATTTATGTTTATGGGTAAGATCGTCATAGTAAGCGGGGTTGGAAAAGTGAGGAAGGATTAATCGGATTGAAGCATCAGGTTTACAAACCCGCCAGATTTCACTAAGCGCTGACAGGTTGTCCTGGATATGCTCAAGTGTATAGCTGGAATGAACCTTATCTATAGATGATTCCCGGAAGGGTAAATTACAGGCATCGGCTAAAACATCTACTGAAGGAGCACGGAGAATATCTACACCAATATGACCGTCCTGCTTAAACTTCCAACATCCTATGTCGAGACGCTTTAATCTGGGTCTGTCACCTGTATTTACGTCTCTATCACTGATCGGCTTGTTTAACCGGTTCGAGTTCAAATGATACCTCATAAAATCCCCCCACCCAGAAACACCAGAGCCTCTCGCATAGAAAAGGGTTCCAGCTCGCCAGACCGCTGAACAACTTATCCAGAAAATGCAGGACAAAGCGCTTTAGTGGCGTTTTATTAATATATATTCGCTCCGGCCAGAAAATCAAGCGTATAGAGCGGGTTTTAATATCTACATCCGGCAGGTAAATGGGGAACCCGGCACGTCTCGAATGGTCAAGATCGAAGTATTCAAAGCTGCGGGCGCTGAATGGACGTAGATGGGTCAGATCCGACCAGTAGGCCGGATTGGAGTAGTGGGGAACAATCACAGTGATCCGCCCTCCAGATCGGCAGACACGGTAGAGCTCGCTGATACAGACCAGAGGATCACGAACGTGCTCCAGTGTGTGGCGTGTGTGGATACTTTCCGCTGATGATGTGCGGAACGGCAGCCGGTGCATATCGGCCACCACGTCAACCTGCGGCCCCGGCTCTATGTCAACCCCTATATAGCCGGGCAACTTGTGGAACAGACAACCGATGTCCAGACGTATCATCAACCTCCCAAGGGAATGGCTTGACTTTGTTTTTTATAATATAAGCTATATTGGCCATTTTCTCAATATCATTTCATAAGGAGAGAGAGAACGGGGGTGGCGCGGTGCCACCCCCGTTCTTCCGGTTCTACAGCTTGCTGTAGGCTGCGGCTCAGCCAGCCTGCTGCTTCACCCACTCCGTAGATACCGACTTCGGACGGGTGATAGCTGTGCCCTGTGCGCGGTTGATGACGAGCTGCGAGAGCATCCCCATCGCACGCGATACGCTGAACAGCACCGTGTAATACGGGAACTCGGTCAGGCCGAAGTGATACAGCAGCGCTCCTGAACCGGCGTCAACGTTCGGCCAGACGTTCGCAATCGGGTTTTTGCCGGCCTTGACACGCTCGTCTGAGAACTCCTTCAGCACCTTGGGCACCACCTGAAACACCAGATCCACCGTCTGGAAGACCGGATCGTTCGGCAGGTATTGCTTGCCGAACTCGTTAAAACCGGCGAAGCGCGGATCGGTGACCCGCAGGACGGCGTGGCCATAGCCGGGAACGACCTTGCCTGATCGGAGTGTCTCGAAGGCGAAGTCTCGCAGCGCCTCCTCGGACGGCACTCCACCGAAGCGCTCCATCACCTCCAGGATCCAGTTCAGGCACTCCTGATTGGCCAGACCGTGCAGCGGGCCGGCCAGGCCGTTCAACCCGGCCGATACCGCGTAGAAGGCGTCGGACAGCGCCGAACCGACCGTGTGGCAGGTGTTTGCCGATACGTTTCCACCCTCATGGTCGCTGTGGAAGTTCAGATACAGCCGCATCAGCTTGGCGAAGTCGCCGGTCGGGTCCGGCAGGCCCAGCATTCGGGCGAAGTTGGCGCCCCAGTCGAGGTTGGGCATATAGTCGATCGGATCACCTTTGCCGAAGCGGATACGGTAAAGCCCCGCTGCGATGACCGGCAGAACACCCAACAGCCGCAGGGCATCCTCGAGCATCGGTATCCAGTAATCCTCCCGCTTCATCCCTTTGTCATACCAGGCCCGGAAGGCCGATTCCCGCTCCATCACCAGGATGGCGGTGTCGAGCATACACATCGGATGCGAATCGGGCGGCATCGATTGGAGCACGTCCCAGACATACTCCGGAACATAAGAGCGCTTGGCAAGGTCCATCTGCAGTGCCTCGGTGGCCTCCTTGTCTGGCTTCTCGCCGGTCAGGAGGAGGTAGAATATCTCCTCGGGCCACAGGTCCTTGATCTCAAGCAGCGGATAGCCGCGGATGATAAGCCCCTTGTCAGGCTCGACGACCGAGGTGTCGCATATCATCCCCTTGACCCCTCGCATCCCGCCGTAGGCCTGCTTGACCGTCACCCCCGAAATGACCTTATCACCCAACTCCTTCTGGACAGCCCCTACCCTCTTACGCATCTCGGGAACCAGAGCTGCGAATCTCTCCTGAAGTGTAGCCATAGATATTTCTCCTTTATTTATATAACTTTAACGAATGGTCTCGATACAATAACGACACTTTCAACCGCGCTCCCGCTGGAAGCTTCAAAGCTACGACCGACCTGATTATGTCATTGCGAACGAAGTGAAGCAATCTTTAAGGTTGCTTCGGCGCTGCGCGCCTCGCAACGACACAATTGTATTTGTGAAATATATTACACCAAATGAGACCTAAAGTCAAGGGAAATCGATTGCCGATTGCCGATTGTCGATTAACAATTGACAATCTTGGAATTCAATACAGAGGAAGCAGGATGAGCGGCAGAACCCATAAGACCGCCTGAGAGAATGGGGAGAGCCGGATTGCTCTGGCACCCCAGGCAGCAGCCACAGCCATCGCCGGGAATGCCGGTGCGAAAAGGCGGAATTCAACCTGGAACAGCTCGATATTATGCCATATAAACCCGGCTGCTACCATAAGAATAGCTGCGATGAATATACCCCCTATCGACCGTCTGCCGATCAGAAGGTAACCGCCGATAAAGGTCAAGCCACCCCAGAGCATCACCCATACGATTGAAACAGCCTTCTCAAGGATCGAACCCCAGACCGTATCAAACGGCATCGCCGCCGAGCGAAGCCAGTATTTTACCGCCGCCAGAGGGTGATAGACCGCCCCGCCAGCCACACCGATCACCTCTTCAGGTGAATAGCCCGACGCCAGCGGGACCACCCTTCCGTAGTGCGCCAGGTTCCAGGCGAACAGCGGCATAACCATAGCCATCGCCACTGCCAGCACTGTCCCCCTCGCCAGCCATCGTTCTGTGCGCGGCATATCGACTGACCCGGCGAACCATGCCAGCGGGAACAGCAACAGCCCCGACATCTTCGTCCATACTGCCGCCGCCAGGAACATCCCGGTCAGCACCCTTCTCGCCACGCCGCCCCGACCACTCCGACATACCAGAATGCTGTAAATTACCATCGCCGAGAGGCAGACCAGCAGCGAATCGTTGGTCACCAATGTCGTGAAGACCACCGCGTTGGGCGCCAGCATCAGTGCCGCCAGTGCGCCTGCAGCTATACGCACACCTCCCGCCCAGAGCAGAGCCGTTCGGTAAACGAACAGCCCTGCAACCAGCCCGAAGAAGAGTGATAACAGCCGTGCACCATACATCCCCCAACCGCTGCGGATGATTTCGGCCAGATGATATATTGACGACGCCAGCGCATAATAGAGAGGGGGCTGCACGTATTCGTCGGTGAGATCGCGAGGGTCGCCTGATGAAGGCTGCCAGATCGGCCAGCCCTCGCCAGATGCGATATGGATTACATACTGAAGATGAAGCGGCTCGTCGTTGTAGCCTGGGATGATACCCTCATCCGGGTATGGCGGCGTTAGGACTACCAGCGCCAGACGCAGGAGCCCTCCAGCCAGGAACAGCCCAAGGAGCAGTTTCGTGATATTGCCGTCACCCCGAAGCTTCGGGGCAACAGCACTCCTGACAGCACCTTCTTGCGGTTTGGGGGTCATCTTCCCGCCAACCGGCTGGCCAGCCCCAAGCACCGCCTCAGAACCGCTTTTACTCGCACAGCCGGCCTGCGTCGATACAGTCGCTTGATGAACTGCCGCTTGAACTCACGCTCCCACCATAGCAGCCTCTGCCGGGACATTGTCCCGGTGTCGAACAGCGGCCTGTGCAGCAGCTCCGGGTCGCCGGCCTCGAGAAACTCCTGTGAAAAGCGGTCCGGGTCGATGTAGCCCCGCTGGACGCATTCATCGAACATCCTGGTGCCGGGAAAAGGCGTTGCGATGAAGATCCCCAGTCCGTCCAGCGGCAACTCGAGGCACAGATCGAGCGTTCGCTGGATCGACTCGTCGGTCTCGCCGGGCATACCTATTATGAAGTAGCCGTTGATGCGGATGCCAAGCTCGCGGCAGGCGAAGGCGACCTCTCGAGCCTGATCGGATGTCCCCTTCTTGCCGATGACCCGGTTGAGGATATCCGGGTCGCCGGATTCGATAGCCAGGTTCAGCGACCGGCAGCCGGCCTTTCGCATGGCTCGCAGCAGGCCCTCGTCCAGGTCGTCGATGTGCACCCCGTTGGGTGTGTGCCAGCGAACCTTTATGCGGCGTGAAGTGATACCATCCATAATCTTCAGCAGCCGCTCACGGTCCCAGGTCAAGCGGTCATCCTCGAAGGCGATCAGCGATGGATTGTATCGCCGGACCAGCCCGGCAATCTCATCAAGCACCCGCTCCGCTGAATGCCCCCGCCACTTTGGCCCGAACAGGGCATGAACGCTGCAGAAGGAACACCGTCCCGGGCAGGAGCGACTGGTCAGGACCGGCAGAACACTCCGCAACTGCGATGCCCACCTGCCCCCTGACCTCGCCAGATATTTGTCAACAGGCAGCAGGTGAAGGGCCGGTTCGGGCAGGGTGTCGAGATCTTCCACGTAGTTTGTCCGCTCTCTCACCACCACCCGGTCATTACGGAGCCACGCCACCCCGTCCAGCCCTTCGGGATCGGGTGTGCCGTTCTCGGCGGCGCGACGGGCCAGTTCGAGCAGTGTCAGCTCCCCCTCGCCAAGAACGACCACATCGGGGTGGTCCTGTTCCAATATACGCCGTGCAAAGAGTGTGGGGTGAATCCCCCCGACAACCACCGGCACACCCGGCAGCCGTTCGCGCAGGGCTTTCAGACACTGACTGAAGAGACGATACCGTGTGGTGAAAGGGCAGGAGAGGCCGACCAGATCGGGCCTGTCAGCGGCGATAAGCCCGGCAAGCCTGTCGGGTGCAGCACCGATAAGATAGCGGTTCGCGCCCTGTCCGGTCACCGGTCCGGCCATCGCGCCGTCAATCAGCGTTACATCGAAACCGCCCCGTTCCAATGTCGCGCCAAGATAGGCGATTCCCAGCGGCATAGCCAGCGGTTCACGCGGGTTATCGGTGATCAGCGGCGGCGTGGCCAGGCAGACGCGCATTATGAGGCTGTTAAAGGTCGCGCTGGTAGCTCAGGCGCAGGAAATGCCGCGAGCCGAAGTTCTCCTTGAACCTGAGCAGCCCCCAGGTCGGATCGCCCTGGATGGAGGAGATGCCGAAGTCGAGCCAGCGGTAGCCCCGTTCCCGCGCCCACTGCATTGTATGATAGGTCAGAAAGGCAACCGGCTTCAGCGACTGAACCTCAATCTCATGAGCCATATAGAATTCGAGTATTGTCTGCCGGTTGCACAGAAAATTCCAGATCACGGCTACCATCCGCCCTTCGAACTCAACCATCGCCAGCATCAGCCTCTCGGGGACCAGTCGATGGAGCCGCTCGACCTCCTCGCGGCTGTGTGCTGGGACAATGCCCAACCCGCGGCGGTTCTCGACCAGTATCTCCCAGAAGCGGTCCAGTTCGACGGAAGAGGGCCCCTCGATCACCCGAAACTGGAGCTTATTCAGAACCGCCTTGCGATAGGCGGTGCGGGTTTTGTTGACGAAGGTATCGAGCAGCGCAGCCGGGTTGAAGTTCAACTCCACCGCCTGAGTCAGTTCCCACCGCTGCAATTGGAAGCCGTGACGTCTGAGGGCGGATTCGAGCGCCTGTTCGGGTCGCAGGTTGTAGATGACCGGCGGGATGGTCATTCGGATACGCCCGAAGCCGGCATCACGCGCATATTCGACCAGGGCTCGAACCAGGTCTTCGAGGTGATGATAATGAAGCCTGGGGGACCAGGCAGGCCCGGCAAAGGAGGCGCCCGGATGCGACACCCAGCACCTGACCCCCTCCTCCTCGCGCTCTACAGCCGGAAAGATGCCGACCAGGTTTCCCTTGCGACGGAAGGACAGGTAGTGGTCATTGAACCGATCGGGTGGATGGTAAGAGAGGAAGCGCGGGGAATGAAACATCGTCCCATTGACCGCTCCAGGCCAGAACTCCTCCCAGGCCTCGAGGTCCACCTCCGGGTCGGCCTCGATCCGGTGCCTGATGATGGCTGGAGATTCATGGTTTCCGTTCAAATGCCCACCATCCTTATCAGGACTTTAAGCGTCTCCGGTTGCCGAGCAAATTCAAACGCCTCCTGCCACCATTCAAGGGGAAACTCGGCGTCGATGAGGGGGGTCGGATCGAGCCCGTCAGCCAGATAATCGAGGATCAGGGCGACACAAACCCGATGACCTTTAATACACGGTCTTCCAAAACAGATGTTCGGATCGACGGTAATTCGTGCAAGCAATTCTTCCTTGATTATATTATAGCCCTCAAATTTCAGCGTGCTAGACAGACCTCCTTCAGGGGACACTCCTCACAGAGCGGCTTCTGGCGGCAATAATTCTTGCCCAGAGCCACAAACTGGGCGTGGTAATCGTTGAACAGCGCCGTGTCACCCGGCAGGTTGTCCTGGAAAAGGGCCTGGAGCTTCCGGTAGTCCGCCCCCTCCTCCACGAGGCCGATCCTATTCAAGACCCGCCTGGTGTAAGCGTCTATGACGAAGACCGGACGCTCGAGGGCGTAGAGCAGGATGCTGTCGGCAGTCTCGGGGCCGACACCCTTAATCGACAGCAACTCACCGCGCAGCGCCCCCGTGGGGATCCCTTTCAACTTCTCCAGCTCTCCGCCGCACCGCTCCATCAGATACGCCGCGACCGCCTTCAGCCGCTGTGCCTTCTGGTTGAAGTAGCCCGAAGGGCGTATCAGCTCGGCCAGTCGTTCGACCGGCAGCGCTGCTATCGCTTCCGGCGCTAAGGCACCGGCACGTTCGAGGTTGCCGATAGCCTGTTCCACGTTGACCCACGCAGCTCGCTGGGTCAGGATTGCCCCTACCACCACCTCGAATGGGGTCTCTCCGGGCCACCAGCTCTGAGCCCCGAACCGGTTGCAGAGCCGACGGTAGATGTCCAGCAGGCGTTCGGTGTTCGGCGTTTGGCGTTCAGCGTTCGTTACCCCATTCCGCGCGAAGCCGGCTTCGCCGTCATCGGCGGCTACGCGCATCATCCTTCATCCTTCATCCTTTTATCGCTCAAGTCCCCTCCTGCCAGCTGGCCAGATACCTCTCCTGCTCGGGTGTGAGCTTATCGATGGTGATGCCGAGCGCTGCCAGCTTCAGCTCGGCAACGGTGCGGTCGATCTCGTCCGGCACCGAATGCACGCCGAGCGTCAGATTGTTCTTGACGGCGTATTCGGTCGAAAGCGCCTGCACCGCAAACGACATATCCATTACCGAGGCCGGATGCCCCTCAGCAGCGGCCAGGTTTATCAACCTTCCTTCAGCAAGGATGTTAATGCGCCTTCCGTCGGGTAAAACATACTGGTCAACATTGGCCCTGACCCCGACCCGCTTCTCCTTCGCCATCTCCTCCAGCACATCCAGATCGATCTCGACGTTGAAGTGCCCCGAATTGGCGACATACACATTATCGCGCATCAGTTCGAAGTGTTCGCGGCGGATGACCGACCTGTCGCCGGTCAGGGTGCAGAACAGGTCGCCCCAGCGGGCCGCTTCGGTCATCGACATCACATAGAAGCCGTCCATCGCCGCCTCAAGTGCCCGGAGCGGAGAAACCTCTGTGACGGCAACCAGGGCTCCCATCCCTCGCGCACGGGTGGCAAAGCCCCTGCCGCACATACCGTAACCCGCCGCCACCACCTTCCTGCCCGCCATAAGCACATCGGTGGCGCGGATGATCCCGTCCACTGTGGATTGACCGGTTCCGTAGCGGTTGTCGAACAGATGCTTGGTGTCGGCATCGTTGACGGCGATCATCGGGTAGGGCAGCATACCATCGGCATACATCGCTCTGAGCCTGATGACGCCGGTGGTGGTCTCCTCCATCCCGGCGCGCATCTTTCCGGCCAGATCCTGTCGCTCGCGGGTTATGGTGGTCACCAGGTCGCAGCCGTCGTCCATCGTCAGTATCGGCTCGTGCTCGATGGTCTGGTGGATGTGCCGGTAGTAGGTATCGTTATCCTCACCGTGACAGGCGAAGACCGGCACATCGAAATGTTCGACCAGGGCCGAAGCCGCGTCGTCCTGGGTCGAGAGGGGATTCGAGGCACACAGCCTGACTTCAGCCCCGCCGGCGCGAAGGGTCCGCATCAGATTGGCTGTCTCGGCGGTCACGTGCAGGCAGGCTGCCATCCTGACGCCCTCCAGCGGGCGTTCCTTCTCAAACCGCTCCCTTATCTGAGCCAGAACCGGCATATCAGCATCGGCCCACAGGACACGGCGGTGCCCCTCGTCAGACAGCGATAAATCGTTGACGTCGTGTGGTATCATTATGTTCCTCAAGGTTAGCTAAGGGGCTGCAATCAGGTGCAGCCTCCAGGATTTAACTGTATTCACTACTGTCCGGAAGATTTCCGTGGAGATGCTCGTAACTTACGACATTATCTTGATTTAAGCCTACTTTTTTAACTTTTCGATTTGAGGTCCGCTGCTTGAATCTTTGGGGTATATTGGCCCATAAGCAAACCCGGGAGCCACCTCACAAATCAAGGGAAAACGGTCTTCGCCCAGCTGTTGGCCCTCGCGCCCTACCTTCAGTTCCAGCAATGCGTTATTAATCAGGGCATTTTATTGTAGACACTTGTCGGACCGGCGAAGCAGTCTGTCCGAGAACTAAGATTTCCCGCTGGCAGACGCCATCGTCTGCCAGTTAAGTCATTGTTTTTCCGTCACACGAGGGCGTGTGACGGCGGGC
>MWJR01000006.1 GCA_002127415.1 Calditrichaeota bacterium AABM5.125.24 | reverse complement strand
GATATACGAGCTCGATACACGGGTGCTCAATACCCTGGTCGAGGGCGAGGTGCTCGACATCCAGTTCGCTCACCGGGATATCGATTCGCTCACCCCGGAGTTGATAGAGGATATGCTGTGGAAGAAGACCGGTGCGCTTTACGAGTTCTGCGGCCGTGCCGGGGCTATGATCGGAGTCGGTCGTCGCGACGACCCCCGGGTTGAGGCGGTGGCACGCTTCGCAGCGCTTTGTGGAACCGCCTTCCAGCTCCAGGACGATATCCTCGGTATCGTCGGCAAGGAAGAGACCATCGGCAAGCCGGTCGGATCGGACCTGCGTGAAGGGAAGCGAACCCTGGTGGTATATCAGGCCTATCACAGAGCCGGATCGGCCGAGCGCAAACAGCTGCTGAACGTCCTCGGCAATCCTCAGGCAGACGAAAATGACATAAAAAGCACCATCGGACTGCTGCGTGACCTGGGCGGCATAGACTACGTCATCGAACGCGCACAGGCACTTATCGAACAGGCCCGCCCCCACCTGGATATCCTCCCAGATTCCCCCTATCGCCAACTGCTCCACCAGTGGGCCGACTTTATGATCCAGCGTGAGTTCTAAATCACATCCACACCGACCAGTCCACCTCCACTATGATCAGCGCTGAGATCATCATAACGAACAAGTTGGGGCTCCACGCCAGGCCCGCCACCAAGCTGGTCAAGATCGCCTCGACCAGCAAGGCACAGGTATTTATCATCAAGGACGGACAGCGTGTAAACGCCAAGAGCATTCTGGGAGTGATGCTGCTGCAGGCCGAACAGGGCTCGCGGGTCACCATCGAGGTGAACGGCGAAGGGGAGGGGGAGGTCCTCGAAAGACTCCTGGAGCTGATAAGGGATAAGTTCGGAGAGGAATGACTATTGAACACTGCGCCGAGCCGGGGTCGTAACCCGGCCGGAACTCGTAGCGGAGGAGGGACTCGAACCCCCGACACGCGGATTATGATTCCGCTGCTCTAACCAACTGAGCTACTCCGCCGTTCGTCACCCGATAATATAAATCCTTTTGCCCGCCACTGTCAACCCCACCGTAGATGCCATCGGTATCCGGTTGACTTGAGCAGGCGAATTTAGTAAATTTTGTATGAATAACAGCCATCGATGGTCGATGCTCAATCCCCGGAATGTCAAGAGAAGCCGGGTTCGGGCGCACGCCGTGCGCCCCTACACGACGGATCTGTCACCAGATGCGGGTGACAGCACAGAAATCCGCAATCCGAAATAGGGGTAATCACTATGCGCGTCACCCTTCTCATCCTCGCTCTCCTCACTGCGGCTCCGGCGCTGGCTGAATTTGAGGACTACAGTTGGGTTAAACCCGGTTATAACGTGGAGCCGGGGCGTATCTATATCAAGGTGGTGCCGGAGGCGGCACCGCTCCAGACAACCAGCTTCGGCGGTATCGCTATGACCGGCATCCCCACCCTCGATGCTGTGGCAGATGCCTTCGGCGTTCATATGATCGAGAAGGCCTTCATGATGGAGAAGAGCCCCGACGACCCGGAGACCCCTGACCTGTCGCTCTACTATCTGGTCTCCTTCCCCGAAGGGTTCGGGCCTATTGCGATGATTGAGGCCTATAACAGCATTGATGTGGTGGAGTTTGCCGAGTTCTCACCGATTCATCAGAAGCTATACGACCCGAACGATCCCCGCATCGATCAACAGTGGCATCTGAAGCACTGCGGCTTCCAGGCCGCCTGGAATGTATCCCACGGTAGTGAAGATATCGTCATCGGGATCATCGACGGCGGCATCGATATGGACGCCGACGGCTTCGGTGCCGTCCACGAAGACCTGCTGGACAACCTCTGGGTCAATCCGGGTGAGGACCTTAACGGCGACGGCGTCATCGACTGGGATGAGTGGAACGAGCGGGACGACGACCAAAACGGCAAGCCGGACGACTTTTACGGTTGGGATTTCACCAGAAACGACAACTGGCCGGATGACGACTGGGGGGAGGATAACGGTCACGGCACGCATGTGGCGGGGATCGTCTCGGCCGTGACTGATAACGAGACCGGAATCGCCAGTGCGGCTTTCTCCTGCAAGCTGATGATCACCGCACACTACAACCGCTTCGACCCCGAAGGCGGCCTCTATAACGCCCTTCAGGGTATAGAATACTGCGCGCGGAACGGCGCTGATGTTATGAACTTCTCCTGGGGCAGCCTCCATTCGCCATATCAGGCAGAAGAGGATGTGATCGAATACGCGCTGAGTCAAGGGGCAATCCTTTTCGCCGGCGTCGGCAATGACGATGTAGAAGACCGGAGGCAGAACCAGAGTCACTTCTACCCGGCCGCCTATGACGGGGTTATCGGCGTGGGTGCTACCAGCGACGAGCGCGATAGAAAGGCGAGTTTCTCCAACTACGGCGACTACACCGACCTGGTGGCTCCCGGCGAAACCATCCTGTCAACCTTTCCCCGCAACGAATACCGGTTCCTTCAGGGCACCTCGATGTCCTCGCCGCTGGCCGCCGGGCTGGGGGCTCTGATGCTGTCCGTCCTCCCCGACCTGAGCGGAGACGAGCTGCTGGAGTGGATGCAGCGCACCGCCGTCGATATATCCGACCTGAACGAGGATTATCCAGGCATAACCTACCGGATCAACGCCGATTTCCTGCTGAATTCGACCCACCCCGACTTCCAGCTGCTCGAGTGGTCGATCCGGGAGCTGGAGGGGGACTTGGACGGCTACTTTGAGCGGGAAGAGCTGATGGCCATAGATATGCACATCGGGAACAGTGAAGGCTACACTGACGCACACGCCACCACTATACTGCTGGAAACCGACGACCCCTGCATCCGGATCGAGCGCGGCGAGGTTCAGCTCGGCGACCTCGACAACGGTGAAGAGCTTGAGCTCGAAGAAGACCAGGTGCCGACCTTTCGCGTAACATCAAACTCTCCCATCCAGTACACCACCTTAACCCTGACCATCGACTCCGAAGCGGATTTCCCGTTCACATTCGAGCTGCCCCTGACCATCGGCCATCCTCTCTACCTGCTGGTCGATGACGACGGTGGAAGCGGATACGAATCATACTATCAGGAGGATCTTCTACAGCGTCCGATCGTTCACCACACCTGGACGGTGACAGATGACGGCCTGCCCACCCGGGAGGAGCTCAACGGCTTCAGCTTCCTGATCTGGATGACCGGAAACGCCGAGAGCTCCCTGTCCCCTGACGAGCAGACCCTCATCCGCAGCTACCTCGAAAACGGCGGCTGTCTGCTGCTGTCGAGCCAGTTCGCCGGTGACGACATCGGCGAAACAGATTTCCACCGGGAGGTGCTGCACGCTGGTCATCTGGAGGACGATGTCAATGACCCGGAGCTGAACGGTTCAGCGGACAACCCTGTCAGCTGCGACGTCACCCTTCTCCTCCTCGGCGGAAACGGCGCTGGGAACGGACGGGTCTCGCCGAGTTCGATGGAGCCTCTCAGCGGCGCGGAGGTTCTGTTCACATACAACAACACGGACGATGCTGTCGCCGGGATCTACTATCACGGCGATGACTACACCCTCGTTTATCTCGGCTTTGCTCTGGAGGCGGCCAGCGGCATGAACAATACCACCCCCAGGCACGAGTTTGTCGAACGGGTGCTCGACCACTTCTATGAACTGGGAATGGGCGAAACCCCGCTGGACAGGGCCCCGAGCCGGTTCGACCTCTCCGCACCGTGGCCCAATCCGTTCAATGCCAGCGCGACGGTGAGGATCGATGTTCCAGTATCAGGCTTATACAGTCTCGACGTGTTCGATCTTAACGGACGGCGGGTGACCAACCTCCATCGCGGCTTTGATATCCCTGGCAGCCGCAGCTTCACCTGGAACGGCGATGAGGCGCCTGCGGGCGTTTATCTCTTCAGGTTATCCTGGCCCGCGGGGACTATGACCAGGAAAGTGGTTCTGCTCAAGTAAGATTCTTTGCAAAAACATACAGGCAAGATCTTCAGACATTTTTGGTAGCCCGGGTTGCTTATGACATGGGTAGCCCGACTTGCTTGCAAGTCGGGTTTCAATCGAGAGTCAAACGCAATGGGTGGCCCGGGTTACTGACAACCCGGGTCTCCTCTCTGATGGGTAGTCGCGGTTGTCCCAACCGCGAAAGATTAGTGGTGTCACACTTAAGTGTGGCACCACTATATCTTCTTCATTATCATCGTATCAGGAATCACCTCTCGCCCTTCGGATCCCCTCAGTATCCGGGTCGATATGGATGGTGAAATGCACCGGCCAATCGAGGACCTCCTGGACCGCCTGCTCGATCCGGTCAGCGATCTCGTGACCCTCGCTGATGGTCAGGTTCCGATCGAGGACGATGTGTATGTCCATCATCAGTTCCCGGCCGATGCGACGGATGCGAAGCCTGTGCCAGCCGATGATCTCATCGAAACCGGAGATGACCTGATTTATGCGGTTCTCGACCTCGCCCCCCGCTGACCCCTCACTCAGCTCAACGAGCGCCTCGAAACCGATCTTTCCACCCACTGCCAGCACCATCAGACCGACCAGCAGACCAGCCATAACGTCGCCGCTCTCCCAGCCCAGCAGGGCGGCTCCGCCGCCGAATAACACAACGATGGAGCTGAGCGCATCCGACCTGTGATGCCAGGCGTTTGCACGCAGGGCTGTGCTGCGGCATCTTTCGGCAACAAGACTGGTGGCGCGGTAAAGCCACTCCTTGGCAACCAACGAGATGCCCGCCACCAGCACCACCCACCAGCCGTTGGGTGCGTGGACCGGTTGACCCAGGCCCGATACCGCATACCAGGCTATACCCCCTCCCACCACCATAAGGACCGCAGCCACCGCCACCGCTGCAAAGGTCTCGAACTTGCCGTGACCGTAAGGATGATCACGGTCCGGCGGGCGTCCACCTACGGCCGCCCCGATAAGAACCGCAAGGTCAGTCCCCAGATCGGACAGCGAATGAAAGCCGTCGGCGATCAGCCCCAGCGATCCGACTGTATAACCGACGGCCAGCTTCAGCCCCGCCAGACAGACGTTCACCACCATTCCGACCCGGGTGATGCGAGCTATCCGGGAGGCCTCTATCTCCAGCTTAGCGGTGTTCAAACCCAGACCGGTTTTCGGTATTTATGCTTCACCCAATTTTCCATCCCGCCGTCAGATAGTAGGGGCAATGTTGAACATCGCCCCTACTCAACCCGACCGGATGAAAGGATTAGGTGCGAGAGGGGGGAGTCGAACCCCCATCCGCAACTCAGCGGACCGGATCCTAAGTCCGGCGCGTCTGCCAGTTCCGCCACTCTCGCAATATAAAGCTTTCAGCCATCAGCCATCAGCTCCGGAATTCTTTCTGACTGCTGACCGTTGACAACTGACAGCTATCCGTCATATTTCCGGATATATTCTTCCAGCTCGTCCATATTCCGTCTGCTGCCGATGAAGAGCGGCACCCGCTGGTGCAGCTCGGTCGGCCCGATATCGAGGATATCCTTCCGGCCGTTCGAGGCGCGCCCTCCGGCCTGCTCGACCACAAAGGCCAGCGGGTTGGCTTCATACAGCAGCCGAAGCTTCGGCTTGGGTTTATCGGGGTCCTTCTTAGTGTCGGCAGGATAGAGGAAAATCCCCCCATACAGCAGGTTGCGATGGAAATCCGCCACCAGCGAGCCTATATATCGGGCTGAAAAAGGCGTCCCCCGCTCGGGATCCTTATCGTGCAGACTGTCGATATACCTCCTCACCCCCTCCGACCAGAACCTGTCT
>MWJR01000008.1 GCA_002127415.1 Calditrichaeota bacterium AABM5.125.24 | reverse complement strand
GGGTCCGGTCACCGCGAGGCGGGGGTCTATGAGGCGACGGTTGACGGCTCGGCCCTGGCCAGCGGCGTGTATCTGGTTCAGCTCGAGGCGTCGTGGCAGGTCTCACGCTGGAAGGTGGCGCTGGTGAAGTGAGGTTTAACCCTCCCCTTTGTCCCCCCCTGCTGTCGCAGGGGGGGACTGGTTTTATGGCGTCAAACAAACAGCCGGAACCTGTAAAGTCCCGGCTGCTTTTTATGCCGAATATAGCAGTCTATGGCATGTATTGAGATCAAATTACTAATGCAGCCTCGCGATAATTTCTGAACATTCCTCTAATTGTCCCATCTCCTTTTCGACGATCTTGGCTGCCAGGATGGGTTTTCCACTACCAATATATCTGTTCACCCGTTCGACGGTCTCCCTCAATCCGCGCCGGGACGACAGATCCAAGTTGATGGGAACCCCTAATATCTCGATCTTATCCCTTAAATCTGCGGGTTTGTCCTTCTGATCATGACCATCTACGTCAGGTGATAACCTCGGGATCAATAGATCCTCACGATGACGTAAATAATTAAGATCGTTTTCTATCTGACTTAGACGTTTCAGCGCGTCCTGGGCAAGCGGAGCCATTTGAGCGTCATGGCTCAGCCTATCCAGACGTGCCCGTGCTGCATTGAAATGTCTATGATATATCAATTCCACTGCCTGCCGTGCCATCCGGGTCGACTCGAACGATCCTTTCCTGAAGCTGTTCGGTGTGTGATCGAAAGGCGCACGCTTCCGGATCAACAGGTCTTCCCTGCCACGTAACCTCTTCCAGCTTTTAAGATACCTGTCATAATCAGGATGCTTATTGTGCAGATACTGACGAGACCTCTCCTGCTTTCCCCGCTTATTGTGCAGGTGATCATCGTCGCGGACGTAGTCGTGATAGATCCGTGGATGAGGCGAGTAGATCTGCTTACGCATATCGGGTTCAGCATCCACCAGTCTTAGAGAGAGGTCGAACCCACCACCGCCGAAACGGATATCATCGTCCCACCCCTTAACACGATAGAACGCCGCCGCATCGTATGAAACGTTCCCCTCCACATCAGCGAATATCGGGAAGCACTGTTCTCCCAAGTAGTAATGCTTTGCAATCTTGTTCAGCGGATTACCCGTCTTTGGTATATAGACGCCTCTTACTGCGATTGTGTCGAATTCATGGTGGGCTTCGAGGTGGCTGTGGACGAAGTTCTCCCAGGGTATGCCATCGTCCTCAAGGAAGATCAGCAACGGAGCTTTAGCAAATATTGCTCCGATATTGCGGGCGAGATACGCACCGGTATTGGAGTTGAGACGGACATATATATTGATGAATGGCTTTAGTTCATCGAACTCACCCTGCTTACCGCCATTATCTACGAAGATCAGTTCGAAACCCTCTTCACGCTGCAACTCCAGCATCTGGAAGTTGATCCGGGTGTCCGGATGGAGCCGCCACGAAATAACAACAATTGATGCGCTGGGCGATTTAACCTTCCGTAATTCCACCACTCCATCAAAAACCTTATCGTAGAGTGGCAGCTTTTCCGACCAATCCTTTTCAGAGAGCGCCTTCTCCAGAACTACTTTTCGATTGTCGATTGTCGATTGTCGATTGTCTTGAATCTCAGGGATCAGGGACTTGCCATACTGCCGTGCTTCGCCAGATTTTCGATAGCGCTCACACTTATAGCCCCAACCCTTATTTTCTGAATCTAAACGTAAAGCTTTAGAGTCCTGATTATCCTTCGCACCCATCTTCTTATCAGCTTTGTCCTCTACTCCCTGCCTCAAATAATCAGCCAGCGTATCATTCAGTGACATTATATTAAACTCATCTTTTACCCTCCGGCGAGCCTTCTGTGAAAAAGAGACTCTCAGTTGATTATTTTCCACCAGCTTGCTGATATTTTCAGTTATTTTATTCGCATCCTTCTCTTCAGCCAACAAGCCGGTCTCTCCATCGATCACCAGTTCTGGGATACCTGTATGATAGCTGCTGATTACCGGCAGTCCGACCGCATGCGCTTCGATGAGCGATACCGGCACCCCTTCCTGATCGCCATCCTCGGCTGTCACACTTGTCAGCACGAAGATGTCCGCTGCCGACATTTCACGAGCCACTTCATCCTTATTGCATTCCCCTAAAAACTTCACCTGCTCGTCGATACCCAACATCAGCGTCAGTTCCTCAAGCGAATTGCGCAACGGGCCATCTCCCACAATCCGGTAGCGCAAATTCAATCGGTCAGACATCTTCGCAACAGCTCGAATCGCATACTCGATCCCTTTCTTCTCCACCAATCTTGCTACTGTCAGTAACGTAACAGGTGATCCTGCCGGTCTGGTTTGTTCGGAGCGGAACTTGTCCAAATTAACACCGTAGCGATGAACTCGGACCTTGTCCGGTGAACAGCCACGCCGAACCAACTCATTCTTCATATAGTGGCTGGGGGTTGTTATCAGGTCAGCCCGTTCAAACAGGAACCTATAACAATCGTCACCATTGAGCCGGAAATACCTCGATGCGTCATAGCCGTGGAACGAAACCAGGACAAATTTGTCCAGATGTCTGAACAGCGGTTGAAGAAAGTTGAAGTTGGGACCGTAATGCACGTGAAAGGCATCGACATCATCGAAATCTTCAATCTGATTTAACTGACAGAATCGTTCAACCCAGAGATTTATGTCCGCCTGGATATTCTCCGGCGGGAATTTGATATATCTGGTTCGCTCCAGCAGTTTATACCTGCTTATGTCATCGTGGACGACCGACTGCCGCGGGCGATATGTGGCCCAGTTCTCCAGCTCAAATCCCCGGTCTATCAACCCGGTCATCTGGTCGAGAATAAACGTGGCTGAAGTCGATGGGAAACCACCCTGAACCACCACGATCCTGGGGTTTTTATCACTCTTCCACTGGTTTATATCAACTTTGTCCCTCTGTCCGATCAGTTCCCGATATTTATCCAGGGTGAATTCAGCGTCCTCTGCCATAGTCTTTATTTTGGGAATATTCTGCCTGAACGTTTCGAGCAGTTCCGGGTTATCGACGACCGTCTTCATCCTGCCTGACAGACTTTCAGGCGATCCGCAATCGAACAGCAGACCGTTATTGCCATCCTCAATCATCTCCGGAATCCCACCGGCGTCCGATGCGATAACCGGCGTCTTATTCAGGAAGGCCTCATAGACCGTCAGCGGATGGTTGTCCATCCGGGACGGGACGCAGGCGATGTCGATCCGGGACATAATCCCGGGCAGATCCTGCGGCTGATATATGCCGTGATATTCAATGTTGTCAACACCCTTTATACTCTCCAGAAACCTTCTACCGTAACTGTCTTCATACCTTCCACCAAATATCAGCAGCTTATTGCGAGCGAAGAACGGATGCTTGAAGGCCTCAACCAGGACGTCCACCCCCTTCCTGGATATGATCTGCCCCACGAAGCCGAAGACAATATCCCGGCGTGGAATCTTCGGAACTGCCTCTATTGGAAGAAAACCATACGGATTATGAATAATATCTCTAAATCCACACCCGTCGAACTTGCCGATAATGAATCTGCTGGGTGCCATAGCCATGTCAATCAGGTCGAAGGTCTTATGAAACAGCTCATCCCGGCATAATTTATATCTTATCGTCTCATCCAACAGGCCGCTTGTGGACATCCTGTTAAAGCCCGACAGATAGCATTCGGCGCATTTCCGGGCATTTTCAGGACCGGAACAGACGCTCTGATCGGGCCTAACCAGATGCCACCTGTCACATAGGAACCAGAAATCGTGCAGAGTCATTACGGTTCTGTATCCCAATCTCTTCGCCACGTGCACCGGTGCGGCTGACAACTGCCCCAGTCCATGAAAATGTATCAGGTCATAGGGATGCCGGTTCAGGAAATCCGCAAACGCCTTCTCGATCCTGTGATTATATAATTTTTCGCGCTCAGGCGATTTATTCTTCGATACTTTATAAACGGTCAGCCCTTCATACGATTCTCTATGTGTCTCATAATCCGGCGGATACTCACCCCGGAAGACAGGATGGTAGATCTCAACATCGACACCTCTCTGTTTCATAGCCCTGGCCAGATTCAGTGCATATAGCTGGGCTCCTGCAAAGCGGTGCGGCGGAAAATCGTGGCACACGAACAGGGCCTTCATCCCCTCGCCTTTCGCTCGATGTGTCGAGACTACCGGCCCGGATTCGTCCGCTGACCGGACGACTTCGGATTTGACGCTGTCATCAGTTCTGCAGCCAATACCCGCCGATGCAGCTCTTTTAACGGCTCTGCTCTCGAGCCTGGGCAGTTCTGTCCTGTTCAGCAGATCGGGATGAAACCACCGGTGCTCCTTCAGCAGCTTGAGCTGTTGTTCACCGAGTGGTAGGTAGGCCTCAGGGTTGGACTGGACAATCTGCAGCTTGCAGCGAAACTCCCGCTCCCGGTCCTCGGCGACATCGTCCGATATGGAACCGTCGTTCACCCGGCGGTAAAAGAACAGCACCTCGAACAGGTGGTGCGCCCGGAATCCGGTCAGGATGGCGCGGGTCCAGAACTCCCAGTCCACGTAGCCTTCACGCATATCCTCTCGAAATCCGCCCAGCTCCCCCCAGACCTCGCGACGCAGCAACATCGTAATATTGTATAGATTGTGGGTCAGTTGTCGTTCGAGCGTGAACGGCTCGAAGCCGAACAGCCGGTTCACATCGCCATACTGGACGGTCATCGGCGCGATCCAGGCCGCCTCCGGACGGCGATCGGCCGCTTTGACGGTTTTCTCCAGAAACCGGGGTGCGATGGTGTCGTCAGAGTCGAGCAGGACGATGAATTCACCCCGGGCTTCCCGCACCCCACGATTGCGAACCGCCCCGATACCGACGTTCTCCGGCAGATGGATGACACGAATCCTCCGGTCGGGATGCCTGGTGCGGATCTCCTTCATCACCTCACCGGTGCGGTCTGTGGAACAGTCGTCCACCAGGATCATCTCCCAATCGGTCCGGGTCTGCCTGAGCACGCTGTCGACCGTCTGGCTCAAGGAACGCTCGCGGTTGTAGGCCGGTATCACGAGGCTGACCCGCGGAGGCTCGCCGGGGTCAAGCTGGCGGGGCCTCGGTGAGATCTCCTCCCTCTCGACGGCCTCCTTTATACAGCGCATCACCCGCGGCGCGTTCCAGAGCGCGGCCTGTTTGCGAACCACGTGGCTCCAGCGCTTGGTTCCCCGGGCCGTCTGCAGCTCTTTCAACGCCGCATCTTCACGCCACTTGCGATACCCTTCATCAGCGACCCGTTCAATCCTGCGCAGCAGCTTAACGGTCGGCATATAGCCCGGATCAAGCTCCAGGGCTCGATCCAGGAGAGAGAATCCCTCCTGAAAGCGGGATTGCCCGATACATTGCTCCGCTCGACGGAACAGATCCTCAGCATTCAGCATTGGCTGAATTGACATAAATCCGCTTTGACGCTGTCCTGGTTTCACTCCATTACCGACGATTCACCTCCAGCAGACGCTCTACCGGTTGCACAGTCACTTCAGCAAACACCATACCATCAGGCAATGCCTGAATTATCAATTAAATAGCAAATGTATAGGCAACATTTTCCCCATTCTCAACAATCCAGTGGCTCGGACACTCTTGTCCGAGCATGACCGGACAGGAGTGTCCGGTCTACTATACAAAAAAAGAACGCCCATCCTGGATTTAATCCAGGATGGGCGGCCCCACTGTATTGATTGAACCGTCTATCTCACAAGGGCGACCTTGGCGGTTCTTGCCCTGCCGGCCGATTCGAGCCGCACTATGTAAAGACCCGACGGCAGGCGCGAGGCGTCCCAGACCACCTGATGGTAACCTACCACAGG
>MWJR01000009.1 GCA_002127415.1 Calditrichaeota bacterium AABM5.125.24 | reverse complement strand
CTTGAATGGCGGACGGGGGCGTCCGCCTTGCCAAATCTTGCATTCTCGGACAGACTGTTTCGCCGGAATGATGAGTTAATGAATGCGCATAAATATACAACGCTATGTATAACAACAGAAGGAACGTAACAAATGAGTGAACCAGTTCGCATCGACCTGCCCCTGGACGACGACCGGGTCAGGTCTCTGAAGGCTGGCGACGTGGTCAGCCTGTGGGGGGTGATCTATTCAGCGCGCGATGCGGCGCATAAGCGGCTGGTGGATCTGCTGGACAAGGGCGAGCCGCTGCCGGTGGACGTCGCCGGGCAGACCATATACTATATGGGGCCTTCACCGGCCAGGCCGGGCGGGGTCATCGGCGCCGCCGGTCCGACTACCTCCTACCGGATGGACCCCTACGCGCCCCGGCTTATTGCGGTTGGATTGAAGGGGATGATCGGCAAAGGGGAACGCGGCGCTGAGGTGGTCGAGGCTATGAAGAGTTATGGCGCGGTCTATTTCGCCGCCACCGGTGGGGCCGGAGCGCTCATCTCCCGGGCCATCAAGGGAGCCGAGGTGGTAGCCTTCCCGGAGCTCGGTCCTGAAGCTATCCGGCGACTGGTGGTCGAGGACCTTCCGGCTATCGTGGCCCAGGATGCTCACGGCGGCAACCTGTTCATCGATGGGGTCGCGAAATACCGGCGGGATGAAGCTGAGGCGTAGAATTAACCGAAACATCAGGTGAGAAAGATAAAAGCCATCGGTCTCCTTTCGGGAGGTCTGGACAGCACCTTGGCGCTGCGGATCATCCATGACCTGGGGATAGAGGTTCTGGCGGTGCATTTCCATACCGGCTTCTGTTTTTCAGGTTCCCACCGGGCTGAAGGTGATGGATCGGCACAGGGCGGGTCATCGGCTCTGTTCACAGAGGCCGAGAAGTTGGGGGTGTCAGTCGAGATCGTGGAAGTTTCCGACGGCTACCTGAAGGTCCTGCACCATCCAAAGTATGGCTATGGCAAGAACGTGAACCCCTGTATCGACTGCCGGATATACCTGTTGGAGATAGCCGGGGACATGATGGAAGAGCGAGGCGCCGATTTTGTATTCACAGGCGAGGTGCTGGGACAGCGGCCAAAGTCTCAACGCCTGGCGCAGCTACGACTCATCGCCCGGAAGAGCGGCCTCGAGGACAGGCTTCTGAGACCATTGTCGGCACAGTTGCTCTCGCCGACGCTGCCCGAACGTGAGGGATGGGTTGACCGCTCCAGGCTGTTCAGGTTCCAGGGGCGGACCCGCAAGCCGCAGATGGCGCTGGCGGCCGAGCTCGGCATCGAGGATTATCCTCAGCCGGCCGGTGGATGCTGCCTCCTGACCGACCCCGCCTACGGACGGAAGGTGCGAGACCTGTGGGAACGTTCAGACAAGGATGAGCTGGGCTGGGAGGATTACCTGATCCTCAAGACCGGAAGACACCTGCGGGTTAATCCGGAACTGAAGATTGTCGTGGGTCGCAACCAGGCTGAAAACCAGATTCTCGCAGAGTTTGGCCGGGGCAGTGTGCGCATAGAGGTCGAGGGCATCCCGGGGCCGCTGGTGGTGCTTGACGCTCAGTTAACCGACGCCAATGTCCTGGTCGCTGCACGGATAGCCGCACGGTATTCCGACGGTCGCGACTCCCCTGAAGAGCTGACCGTCCGCGTCGAAAACGGCGATGAGGTGAGGCATATTCCGGTCAGACCGTATAAAGCAGAGGAGGTCGAGCCGTGGGTGATAAGCTGAGCCGCCTCGAGAGGGATCGGGCGCTGTTCCAGCGTGGGAATCGTCAGCAGCTCCTTCACCTGATCACCAAAGGGAATCCCAAGCTTGTGGGGGGAGCCATAACCAGGGCGCTCGAACTGCAGGTTGTAACCGAGGAGATCGCCCGGGAGCGCGGCGTCGAGATTGATGAGGATGCAATTGCCGAATATATCGACCGGCACAGGGAATATGTGGCCAAAGAGGTGAACCGCGCGTTGAACGCCTTCATCTGTTCGATAGTGTCGCAGGAGGGTTGAGGTTTGTCGAGGCTGCTCCTGCATATATGCTGCGCCCCCGACGCCACGGTGGCCTTTGAACGGTTGCGGCAATATGGAGATGTAGTCGGGCTGTTCTACAACCCGAACATCGAACCGCTTGCTGAATACCGCCTGCGGGAGGCCGAGACGGCTAAGTTGTCAGCCCTGCAGGGGGTCGAATATATCGAGGAACCGCCGGACCGCGAGGGCTGGCTGAAATCGGTAGCCGGCTGCGAGGACGAGCCCGAGCGTGGCGAGCGGTGCCGACGTTGTATAGCCCATCGTCTCGAAGTGACCGCACGCAAGGCCGTCCAGATCGGGATTCCGACCTTCGCCACCACCCTCACTGTCAGCCCCCATAAGGACGTGGAATTCATTCATCAGACCGGCCGGGAGATCGCCGCACGCGTCGGTCTGGAATACCTGAACGAGACGCTCCGTAAACAGGACGGCTTCCGGCGCAGCGTGGAGCTTTCGCGGCAATTCGAGCTCTATCGACAGAACTACTGCGGCTGTCGCTGGAGTATGCTCACAGCGAGAAATAAGGACGATGTCAGTGTCGATACCGCTGGTATTTGACGGCCGGCCCGATCCGCCGTCGGAGCAGGTCAGCAGGGGGATTGAGCGGGGGAGCGCACTCGAGCGTCAGTGGCGGAGGGGTGCCGTATCCAGAGACGCCATCGATGAGCTGTTTCTTGACGCCCGGCGGGCTGTGGCGAAGGCACTGGACTTGCCAGAGCTTAATGGGGTTGTGATCACCTCCTCCGGGATCGAGGCGGTCAATACAGCCGTCAATGGGTTGGCCTGGGGCGCTGAAGATTCCCGCCGTGAGATAGACTTCCCGGACGGCGACCACGAGGGGTTCGTTGAAGCTGCTACCTGGTGTAAGGGGCTGGGATTCCGATCGGTAGAGCTGAAGCTGTTGAACGACGGGAGGATCGACCTCGGGATTGCCCGTGAGAAGATCGACAACAGGACCGCTCTGGTGGCGCTTTCCAGCGTCACCCCGGCGGTCAACGTCCCCAGACAGATCGAGGAGCTCTCCTTGATATGCCGGGCGGTTGGAGTTCCCCTGGTGGTGGATGTGACCCTGCAAGTCAGGCTTATGCCGATCGGCGACCTGCCGGGATTGTGCGATATCCTGACCTGCGATGGCACCGCCCTGGGTGGGCCGGTTGGAACGGGTGTGCTGTTCGTGTCACGGGATGTCCGCTACGGTTCTCCGGTAAGTGGTGGCGCCTTTCAAGTGGGCTGTCGCAGTGGGTCGCTGGGCACCGGACTTATAGCGGGCCTGGGCGCGGCTGCACTGGAGTTCAAGGATATGCGTTCCGGGCGGATAGAGCACTTCCAGGCGCTTTATAACGGGCTGCTGAGAGAGCTGAAGAAGGCGCTGCCAAAGGTGATTTTCCCGCAGGTCGGTGACCTCGTGCCCTGCAGCCTCACCTTCATCCTGGAGGGTCTTGAAGCGGAGGCGGCGGTGATGAGGCTTGCTGAGGAGGGGATATATGTCTCAACGGGTTCATCGTATCTGACGGCTGCAGGCAAGCCATCTGCGGTGCTGACCGGGCTCGGATATACACCGGAGCAGGCCGCAGGCGCCGTCAATCTCACCTTTCGCGATGAACATACGATGGAACACATCAAGGCTGTCGTCGGTCATATCGCTAATACTGTAAATGCGCTGTGACGCACCGCTGGAATAACGGTATCTTCATTAATCAATAATACTGATAACTGAAAACTGACTACTGATAACCATTTAATATGATATACTTCGACAACAACGACACCACCCCCCTTCACCCCGTGGTTCTCGATGCGATGCTCCCTTACTTCCGGGATAAGTTCGCCAATCCGGTCTCGCTGCACAGCCTCGGTCTGGAAGCTGAGTCGGCTGTAGGGCAGGCTCGCGAGACCATTGCCGATGCTATAGGCGTCAAGACGAAGGAGCTGATATTTACCAGCGGTGCCACCGAGTCGAACAACCTGGCCATCCTGGGGGCCGCGCGTGCCAGGCCGGACCGGAAGCACTTTGTCATCTCGCGGGTCGAGCACGCCTCGGTGCTGAACGTCGCCGGGCGGCTGGAGAAGGAGGGCTATCGGGTCACAAGACTGCCGGTCGATGGACAGGGCTACATCGCTGTCGAGGCTCTGCGTGAAGCGGTCGATGACGATACCTTCCTGGTCAGCATCGTTCACGGCAACCACGAGATCGGCGTCATCCAGGACTTGAGGTCGCTGGCCGAGGTTGCGCACGAAAGGGGCGCCTGGTTTCACACCGATGCGGCTCAATCGCTGGGGAAGATACCGTTTGACGCGGGGCAGCTCGGGGTGGATCTGGCCAGCTTCAACGGTCACAAGCTCCACGGTCCCAAGGGGGTCGGGGGGTTGTTCGTGTGTCGCAAGACCCGCCCGAAGCGGCTGATGGAAGGGGCTGAACAGGAGTTCGACCTGCGGCCCGGCACTGAAAACGTTCCTGGGATCGTCGGATTCGCCCGGGCGGTTGAGGTTGCGGTTCGCGACCGTGAAGAGGTCGCCGGGCATCTGCTTCCCCTGGTGGAGCGGCTGGCTGATGGGTTATCTGAGCTGCCCGATACCCGACTCAACGGCCCGCCACCGCCGGAACGGCTCCCCGGCAACCTCAATGTAACCTTCCTGTATATCGAGGGTGAAGCCATCCTGATGCACCTGTCAAACCGGGGTATCTGCGTTTCGTCCGGGTCGGCCTGTTCGTCGAAGTCGCTGGTTCCATCGACTGTTCTGACCGCCATCGGTCTGCTGCACGAGGAGGCGCACGGAGCTATACGCTTTTCACTATCAAGGTTTAATACAGCTGAAGAGGTCGAGGAGGTGATCGGCAGAACCCGTGAGGTGGTCGAGCTGCTCCGCTCGATGACCGCCTTTGTGCCGGAGCTGCATTCCGAGCGAAAGGGGGGGCACGGCTTCTATCGACCACGATAACATAGTCGTCAGTTATTAGTGGTCAGTTGTCAGTCTGATGACTAAAAACCGATGACAGATAACTGGAAACTGGAAACTGAAAACTGATTACGAGGTTTGGAAATGTCCATTAAATACAGCGATAAGGTAATCGATCATTTCAAGTCGCCACGCAACGTCGGTGACCTGCCGGAGGCGGATGCCGTCGTCACCGAGGGCAGCCCCGCCTGCGGAGATATGATAACCTTCGCCCTGAAGATCAACCCTGAGACGCGCGTCATCGAGGACATACGGTTCAGGTCATTCGGATGCGCATCGAACATCGCCACCGCATCGATGGCCACCCTGCTGGCCAAGGGTAAGACCGTCGACGAAGTCAAGACTCTGAAGCACCACGACATCACCGATGCCCTGGATGGTCTGCCGGCGGTCAAGCTGCACTGTTCGGTGCTGGCGCTTGACGGGCTCAAGGCTGCAGTTCACCGCTGGGAAATAGATCACGGTCTGGTGGATGACGAGACCGACATACTCGACAAGCAGCATGTCTGGACTGCGCTGGAGGATGTGATAAATCCCCGATCGGGGATCAGCGTGGTTGACGCCAAGCTGATTACTGACCTCAGGGTAGAACCGGACGAAGGGAGCGTTTTCATCGAGATGCTCCTGTGCGATCTCGACGAACGGTTTGCGCAGGCCATTGAGGAGGAGATACGCGAGAAGGTTAATGCACTGAAAGGTGTCAAAAAGGTGATGGTGCAGTTCAAACCGTGTCAGCACGCAGGGCATTAGATTGCTGAATCCCTTAATTGCAAAATCCATAAAAGACAACTTGAGCTATGGGATACATAGATGACAACCTGTTGACCGGCGAATATGTGATGTATCGCACCAGGCTGCACTGGATCGTCTTCTTCTGGCCGATTGTCTGGTTG
>MWJR01000232.1 GCA_002127415.1 Calditrichaeota bacterium AABM5.125.24 | reverse complement strand
TCCTGATCCTGGTCAAGAACGGCCGCGGTGAGTTCTACGCCCCCCGCCGGAACTACAACGGGATCGGCGACTGGAACCCACTCGACGGCTATCAGATCAAGATGGAACGCGCCGACACCCTGCGCATCGAAGGGGACCTGCTGCCGGTCGAACCCCCCATCCCGCTCGTGGATAACTGGAATATGGTTGCCTACCTTCCGGAAGCACCGATGCCGGCCGAGGAGGCGCTGGCCTCCATCACCGAGAACCTGGTCATAGCCAAGGACGGCTACGGACGCTTCTGGCTGCCGGACTACAAATTCAATAATATGCCCGACCTGCGTCCCGGACAGGGTTACTACCTCCGGGTGAACCGACCGGATACGCTTGTCTATCCGGCCGGAGACCTCGCCCTTCGGAAACAGCCTGTCCGAATACCTGACAAGGCCGAGATATGGTCGCCGCCGGGACCTGAAAATCACAGCCTCCTGCTTCAGATGGACGCACCTGTCGGCGCCGGACGGATCCTCCTCATCGACGATGACGGCCAGACAGCAGGCATAACCACCATAAAGAACAACCAGACGATGGCCGGTATCGCCGCCTGGGGTGAGGTCCAGCCGGGTGGAGTGGGCTTTCACACCAGCGAGACCTTTGCCGCACTGTGGAATGACCCCACTTCCGGGATTCAGATACCGCTCGAGCTCTCACTCCTGGAAGGGGACGCTGACTATATGCCTAACGGCATCTCCGTCTTCTCGATTCAACCCTCTGTCAGCACGGAACTGCCGACCCGGCACGGCCTGATCAACGCCCATCCCAATCCGTTTAACAGCCGCACCGGTCTCAGCTTCGATCTGATCGAAGCAACCCGGGTGAGACTGGCTGTTTACGACCCCACCGGAAGGCTGGTGGAGACTGTTGTCTCCGGCGAACTACCACTCGGTCGCCATCGAACGGTCTGGGATGGAACCGGACGACCTTCGGGACTCTATATCGCGCGGCTCGAAGTCCTTGCACCAGGGCGGGCGGTCAGCTCACGCACCAAGCTGCTGCTGGTGCGTTAAACCCCGTTGTTCCGGCTCCCGGTCACCCCCGGCTCAGGGTCTTATGTTGCTGCTGCCGTCATAGTCAGCTGCGCGGCCATTCTGGCGGACGCCTCCGATTGCAGGTCGTCCCCCCGCGAGATATGTCTCCCCCTGCGACCTGCACACGGACTTTATCCCTTTGAACGACTCGAGCCAGTCCGGCCCCGCCTGACCATTGCACTGTCAGGCGGCGGGGCACGATGTCTGGCACATATCGGGATCCTTGAGGCGCTGGAGGAGGCGGATGTCCACCCCGATGGCCTGGTCGGTTCCTCCACCGGGGCTCTGGTAGGAGGGCTCTACGCCGCCGGCTTCACACCCGCTGAGATAAAAGACCGTCTGCTGAAGTTCGACTGGGGCAGCGTCCTGCTTGATGAGCCGGAGCGGAAGACCCTCCCGCTGGCGCGTAAAGAGGAGCACTCCCGTCACCTGCTCACCCTGCGCCTCGACCGGCATATGGCACCGGTGGTTCCCGGAGCCATCTCACCCGGACAGCGCCTCTATCAGACCCTTCTTGAGCTTACCCTCGACGCCCCGTTTCGTCCTGTGGGACCTTGGACGGGGCTCAGGGTGCCGCTGATAATCCCTGCCACCGACCTGCCCACCGGACAGAGTGTGATAATTGACCGTGGCGACCTGACCCCCGCCTTACGCGGATCACTGTCGATTCCGCTCCTGTTCGATCCCCTGATACTCGGGACACTGCAGCTTATTGACGGAGGGATTACCGCCAACATACCGGTCGAGATAGCCCGCGAGATGGGCGGTGACGTGGTTCTGGCAGTTAACGCCACCTCCCCGCTCAGAAGGACCGAACCCCCTTACCATCCCTGGCAGATCGTAGACCAGGTGACCACAATCCTCGAACGCGAAGCGGATGACCACTCGCTGAGCCTGGCGGATATTGTGGTGACACCCGACCTCGGCGACGTCCAGAGCACATCTACGATCGACTCTGAGCGGTTGATAAACACCGGACGGGAGGCGATGCGTGAGGCAATGCCTGAACTGCTGGAGCTTTTGAGACCGTCACCCGAAGATGACGATAATATGTTCCTGACGTTTATTGCCGTCACACTTAAGTGTGACGGCAATAAAGGCGATCCGCAGACTGAAGGGCTCCCTATACCGCCGCCGGAATGGTCGCGGGCGGGAGGTGCGACTGTCGGTCAGGTGCGGGAACTACTGCGGAGGATCTATACATCGGGAACTGTGTGCGAGGCCCGGGCGTTTTATGATAGCGAAAGTGAAACACTCAGGTTCCATATCCGCAGGAATCCAACACTCCAGCGTGTCATCTTCAACGGAGACAGGCTGCTGCCCGACAGCCTGCTCGCAGCGCCGTTTGAACCGCTCTATGGCCGGCCGATGGACTACGACAGCACACGCTCGGCTCTGGAACAGCTGCTGCGCATATACCGATCTGCCGGCTTTCCGGCGGCGACGATCACCGACCTGAGCTTCGATGCGTCATCTGGGGCTATGAGCATCGGACTTAAGGTCGGGCGTCTGGGCGGCATAAGGTTCATCGGGATTGAACGGGTTCCTGAATCGTGGTTGAAGCGTGAGATACCGCTCCACCCCGGCCGACCGATCACCCGTGCCGGGATCCTCGATGGGACGGCGAACCTGTATGCCACCGGTCTGTTTCGCAGTGTCTATCCGGTTCTGCACCTGGGTCAGGAGCCGGGGGAAACATGGACGCTCGAGCTTTATGTCAGTGAACATCCGGCGCCGCCGGTTCGTCTCGGTCTGGCGTATCAGGGTGAACGGAAGACGCGTGGCTTCATAGAGCTTATTCACCCCAGCCCCTTCAACTATGCTGCACGGCTGGTCCTGTTCGCATCTCCCGGCCAGCGGGACGCGGAGTATCGCATCGAAGGGCTGGATGACAAGGCCTTCGGCCTGCCGCTGATCTATAAGCTCTCCTTCGGCTATTGCAGAAGGGAGCGAGCACTTTACAACAGCCATCACGACAGGTCAGGAGATTACACTGAGGCGCGCTGGGGTGGGAACCTCGAGGTAGGTGGTCCATCATTAAGATGGGGGCTGCTGTCCCTGACCTCCCGCTGGGAGCAGCACGAGAACCGCTATCCTGACCGGAAGAAAGACTACCTTCTGGCTGCCGTAGGGGCGAGGCTGGCGGTGGATACCGAGGATCGCACCCCCTTCCCTAACCGTGGCATACGGGCTCAGGCGGGCTTTGAGACCTCGGGAAGCTATCTCGGTTCAGGGCGGGATTTCACCCGGCTCTGGGGAAGATGGGAGGGCTTTGAAACCCCCCTGCACCGCCACACCTTCGGCCTCAGGGTCGGAGCGGGGATCGCTGATCTCACAACACCCGGGGACGAGCGGTTCCGACTGGGCGGTATGCACTCCTTCCCTGGTCTGCACCTGGATGAGGCCATAGGAGCACTACAGATGGCGGCGGGCTGCGAATACCGCTTCGACCTGATCAGCCGGGTGCTGGCGGACAGCTATCTTGGACTCCGGTTCGATGTAGCCGGAAGCTGGCCAGATCCTGATGCCCAGATCCTGGACCGCGACTGGATGCAATCATTCGCCCTCTACTTCGCCTTCGATACCCTGTTGGGGCCCCTTATGATCCAGTGGGGACATCTGATGGGCATCGGTGCGCCGACAGCCCAGGACATCCTGTTCGTTCAGTGCGGGAATTTGTTTTAAGTTAGGAGAGTTTTAACCAAGCAATGATTTTCTTGTTGTAGTCGGGGCTGTCCCCAGGCCCGACAATCGTGGTTAGGGACAACCACGACTACGATCAGTATTTTGTTAATACTCTCTAAATTAGTTATTAGCTATCAGTTTTCTACTATCCCGAATTCTGTGTTAAGTCTCAGCAGCAATGCTATTAATCTGCTGGCGGACGCCCCAAGCTTTTCCTGACTTTCGTCAGGACAGGCTCTGAGGCGAGCCCTCGTCCGCCGGAAAATCACCGGATGGGTTTCACACGGTCACACGAGGGCGTGTGACTGCGGGCGTTAACACAGAATCCGGGCCATATTAAAGAGCGGTAACCCTTTTCACACGGGAGTTTAAGAGATGAGATTCACACCGATAATGGTGATACTGTGCCTCTTAGGCACCACTGCCGGTTACGGGGTTGAGAAGAAACAATCCGTGGATTCAAGCGACAACCGCTACCGGAAAGTGAATTCGCAGATTAAGCTTTTTGGCAAGGTCTATCGCGACGTCAACCAGCGCTACGTTGACCCGATCGACCCCGAGGAGATGATCAAGGCCAGCATCAACGGTATGCTGGGGATCCTCGATCCATACACCGTCTATTTCGAACCGGAGCAGACCGACAACCTGGAGATAATCACGAAGGGGAGGTATTCGGGGGTTGGCATCGAGATCTCGCTGAGAGGGGCTGATAAGGAGCTGACCGTAATCTCTCCGATTCCGGGAACCCCTGCGGCGCGTAAAGGGATCCGGGCCGGTGACGTCATCATTGCCGTGGATGGCGGGTCAACGGCAGGATTCACCACTGCCGACGCCTCCAAGGTGATCCGCGGACCCGAGGGAAGCAACGTGACGCTGACGATCCGCCGAAATGGATATGATAAGCCGCTTGAATACACACTGACACGCGAGGTTATACCGCTTCACGATGTGCTATATGCCGATATGCTCGACGACGATATCGGCTATATCAAGCTGGCTCGCTTTTCCGGCCGTGCCGGCGAGGAGCTCGAAGACGCTCTACAGGAGCTGCTCAGCCGCAGCCCCGAAATTTCGGGGCTGGTTCTCGATCTGCGCAGCAATCCCGGCGGACTCCTCCCCTCAGCGGTGGAGGTGGCGCAGCAGTTCCTGGAGCCCGGCGACCAGATCCTCTCGACCCGCGGCCGCTCCCCCAACTCGACTCGTGCGTTCCGCGCCTCGGGAACGCCCCTGGCGGCTGATATCCCCCTGGTAGTTCTAATCAACGGTGGAAGCGCATCGGCCTCCGAGATCGTGGCCGGGGCCATTCAGGACCACGACCGCGGCGTCATTGTCGGCAGCACCACCTTCGGCAAAGGGCTGGTTCAGTCGGTGGTCTATCTGCCGGGAGGGTCAGCCCTGAAGATCACCACCGCCCGATATTACACCCCGTCCGGCCGTCTCATCCAGCGCGACCGAACTGAGGGTGAAGATGAAACCGCAACACATAAACAGATCCCCGTTGACCTTCCTTCCGAGGATTCCACCGCCTCAACCACCGCCGATGAACCCGAACACTACTTCACCAGCGGCGGTCGGGAGATGTTCGGCGGGGGAGGCATTACCCCTGACATAGCCATCGAACAGCCGGAGCTCGATCCGGTGGTGGTGGAGATGTATCGTCAGGACCTGTTCTTCACCTTCATAAACGACTGGCTGAGCCGCCACGAGCGGCCCGATACCGTGAAGGTGACCGAGGAGATGCTGGATGAGTTTGAAGGATACCTGACCACAGTGAACTTCGAGCCGCCACTGCCAGGGGACAAGGAACTGGAGGGGCTTCGTGAGATCGGCCAGAGTGACAGCATTGACGCTGGTTTCTTCGCTTTCATCGATACCCTCGAGGCGCTGCTCGAAGAGCAGTGCGATCTGACGGAGCCCGAACTGAGGGAGCTTATCACTCAGAGCCTCGACCGGGAGCTGGCTTCAGCCCTGGGTGGTCACGAATGGCGAACACGAGCCAGCTTTGACGAGGATGTGCAGCTCGCGGAGGCGATCCGCATACTGAGCGATGCAGAGCTCTACGCCGCCCAGCTGCGGGTGACCGAACAGACCAACACCGACGTCGTCGAACGTTGAGCGCTCTATCGATCTGCCTTCTGATCCTTCTCGGGGGAGCTACCGGCACAGCGGCGGGCTATCT
>MWJR01000053.1 GCA_002127415.1 Calditrichaeota bacterium AABM5.125.24 | reverse complement strand
GTAAATTCGGCTGCGGCTTTCAGCGCCTTGTGGTCTATATATTCGAGCACCGAGGGTATCCAGCCCCGGCTTATGATCTCCTCCACTGTTGTTAAGGCTGCCTCGGTCTCGAGGAAAAACGCTGACAGGGCCATCATAGCCTCAGGCGCGGGGATAAAACGCAGAGCAATCCTTGTAAAGACACCCAGGGTCCCTTCTGAGCCGACCATCAATGGCGTTAAATCAGGCTCCACCCCCTCCTCGTCAAGGATGCCGGTGCGGCGCAGCTCGGCTTCCCCATCGACAAACTCGACGCCGAGGACATAATGGCCGGTGACGCCGTATTTGAAACATCTGAGACCACCGGCGTTCTCAGCCACATTGCCGCCAATGGTGCTGACGCTGTTGCTGGACGGGTCGGGCGGGTAGAAGAGCTGGTGACGCCGGGCGGCCTCCTGCAGTGATGAAGTAACCACCCCGGGCTGGATGACTGCGATACGGCGGTCGGGATCGAGGCTGATGATAGACCTCATCCTTTCGCAACTGAGGACGATACCCCCCTCGACCGGCACGCTGCCGCCGGAGAGTCCGCTGCCTGCGCCTCGGGGGGTTACTGTCAGGCGGGGACTCACGACAGCACTACCGGCGTCGAGAGCGAACTTCACTGTGGCCTGAATGTCCCGGGTCGATTCAGCCATCACCACCGCCGCTGGACGACCGCGGAACCCGGTCGCATCGAAGCCGTATAGCACCAGCTCCTCGGGGGCCGTCAGCAGCTTACCCTTGCCGAGGATACGTCGCAATGGACGCAGCGGATCCCTATGCCATAAAGCTGTCATCTGAGCGAAACAGCTATGGTATCACCTGAATATGTTACGCATATTATTCTACGCATCTCTTAAATAATATGCCCCTTCCACACCTGGAAATCAAGCCTGAATCAGAATAGCTCAACGGGTCATATGTTTTACAGTGTGACGAGACCAAATCCTTGACAGGCGATGAGATCGGAAGTCTTTTGTTAGAAGCAGACTGCTGCAAGCGCTAATTGACCGATGTTGAATCAAACCGGAACTGGTAGTTGAGATGCTGAAGCGCCGTCATCCACACCTGACCGTCCCACTTACCGCACCATCGGCATCAGCAACGCCACCGGGATGAACGGCCTGGAATGGACCTACTGGAACACCTATCCCCCCGGCGCCAAGCGGGTTGAGAGCGAAATGGCGATCCTGTTCACCACCACCTCGCACTTCGAGACCGGCGTGGTTGAGAGGTGCGTGAAACGACTCTCTTCCAACTGTATCAACGTAAAGGCATCCTCATAAATCAACTTTAAGATTGCCACTTGACATATGGTATATCTTTAATTAAAATTCAGGGTTACTAAAACCTCCGGTTCAGGTTTAGAATATCCCCTGAACACCCGCTCTTCCCAGGAGAGACAGATGAATAAAGAGAACAGTACACAAAAGGAACTTCCAGAACAGCTACAGGGCTTGCGCAAAAGGATATCTGAACTGGAAGCCCAGTTGGCTGAGCGCGATCGGGCAGAGAAGACCCAGCTGGAAGCCATTGGAACCGAACACAAGGAGGTCGAGGAGGAGCTCAACCTCCGCTACGCACAGCTCAAGGCATCTGAACAGGAGCTCGCCCAGACTCAGAATCTGCTTAAGGAGAATGAAGAGAATCAAAACGCTCTGCAGAAATCCCTCCAGAAGACCGAGAAACATCTGAGGGAAAGTGAAGAGCAGTTTCGGATTCTGGTGGAACACCTGCCGATAATGCTGGCTGTGCAGGACATCACAGAGAAGAAGTATGTCTTCTGGAACCGGAGCGAGGGCTGGAGCGGCTATACTCTTGATGAATGGAACCGTCTGAGCTATGAAGCCCAAAAGAAACTGATCCACCTCGACGACCAGGCCAGGTATCTGTCGACCTGGAGAAATTGGGAACAATCCAACTTCGAAAAGCCGCTGCATATAATATACCGCCTGCGGCATAAGGACGGCTTCTACAGGAATATCGAAGCCTGGTATTACCGGCAGGTCTCCTCGGATGGAAAAAAGGTCGAACAGATTGAGCTCTCACGGGATATCACACCCAGAATACTGGCGGAGGAGAATCAGAGGAAGAGCGAAGAAAAATATCGTCTGCTTACCGAGGATCAGACCGAACTTGTGTTCAAGACTGATACCGACGGAAGCTTCCTGTTCGTCAATCCGGCCTTCTGCAAGACCTTCGGCAAGATCGAACAGGAACTGCTGGGGAAAAAATACACCACACCGGTGCACGAAGATGACATCGATGCCACCAGCAGAGCCCTGAAAGCGCTGTCCCGTGAACCATACAGCAGCCAGCTCGAGCACCGAACCCTGACCGCTCTCGGGTGGAAGTGGATAGCCTGGTCATATCGAGCCGAACGCGATGAGAAGGGCAGGGTGGTGGCTTTCGTCGGCATCGGAACCGACATCACCTCCCACAAGCGGATGGAAGAGAAACTTGAGAATTTGCAGTCCGAAATCGACAGTAAAGTCGAGGAACGAACCACGGAACTCGCCGAAACCAACGCCAGGTTGATCAAACAGATCGAGCAGCAGGGGCAAAACGAAGCTGAACTACTCGAGAACCGCGCAAAACTACAGACCCTGTTCAACACTATGAAGGATTTCCTCTTCATACACGATGAGCAGGGGCGCATCGAGCACATAAACCCTGAGGTTCTGGAAAAACTGGATCATTCCGAAGAGGAGCTGTTAGGAACACTTGAATCGATGGAACAGGCAGCCGAAGCACAGCGGAAGACCCGAACCGACCTGCAGATGCTGTTTGATACCCTGGAAGAGTTCATCTTTGTTCTCGATTCCAAGGGACATATTCTGAACGTCAACAGCGCCGCTATCAAGCGCCTGGATTATACCAATGAGGAGCTATCGGGGATGAATATCTTCGAGCTGCATCCACCCAATCTGCGAGATGAAGCGACCGCAATCCTGGCCGACACGGTGGCAGGCAAGACCAGGACCTACAACATCCCTCTGCTCGCCAGCGATAAGACCGTCATACCGGTTGAGACCAGGCTCAACCTGGGTCGCTGGGGCAATAAGAACGTCCTCATCGCCGCCTGCCGCGATGTCACCGACCTGAAGATGGCCAAACGGGATCTCGAGCAATCAGAACAGAAATTCAGGTTGATCGCCGAACAGACATCCATCGGAACCTGCATCCTGGAGGGGGGAACAGTTCAGTATGCAAACCCCAGATTCGCCGAGATATTAGGATACACCATCGGTGAGATCTTGAATTCACCCACATTTGACCTCGAGACCATCATCCATCCCGACGACCGCGAGACCTACCTGAAGCAGATAAGGAGCAGAAGGCAATCCAGTGCCAGAGTTGCGGCCTCCCCCTCTTCGGTAAAAGCCACCCAGAAATCAGGTGAGACCATCTGGATCGACCTCTATACAAAGCCCATCACATACAAGGGTAAGTCAGCCGTCCTGGTGACGATAACTGATACCACAGAGCGCAAACGCGCCGAGGATGAAACATGGAGGCGAGAAATCCAGCTGCGAGAGGCGGAGAAGATAGAGACTGCCGAGCGACTGTCGGGAGCGGTGGCTCATGACTTCAATGAATTGCTCACCATCATCACCGGGCATTCCGATCTCGGTATGATGTCGCTTAGGAGCGGCGACCCCATAAGGTATAACCTCGAACAGATTATCCAGGCGACAGAGAGCGGCTCTAACCTCACCTGGCAGCTCCTGACCTTCGCAGGCAAGCATAAGATGGATGCGAAGGTCCAGAATCTGAATAAGATCCTGGACGAGATGGACAAGTCGCTGCAACGGCTCATGGGCAAATACATAGACCTGGAAAATATTACCGAGAAGAAACTGTGGAAGGTTAAAGTCGATACAGAGCAGATTGAACGGATTATTGTCAATCTGACCACCAACGCCCGTGAAGCTATGCCCGACGGCGGTAAGCTGACCATCGAAACGTCAAACATCGAGCTGAATGAAGATCAACACCTGACCAGGACTGATATTCCACCCGGTCCTTATGTTATGTTGAGGTTTACCGACACCGGCTGCGGTATGACCGAGGATGCAAGGAGACGGATGTTCGACCCCTTCTTCACCACCAAGAAGATGGCAAAGGGTGCCGGCTTGGGCCTCTCCACGGTGTATGGGATTATCAAGAAGTGCGGGGGGTATATCGAGGTAGAAAGCAAGCTGGACGAGGGCACAACCCTGAGGATCTATCTGCCCAGGGTTATGGAGAAGGCCGGGAAAGAGGAAAAGGAGCTCGAAGTCAAGGAAAGAGCCAGACCAAGTGAAACCATACTGGTAGTGGAAGATGACGAAGCCGTCCGTAATATGGCAGCACAGATACTCAAAGAATTCGGATATAGGATCATCGAGGCCTCTTCCGGAAAAGAAGCCCTTCAGATATGCAAGGAGCTGGAGAAGCCTGTTGACCTGGTAATCTCGGATGTCTATATGCCGAACATCGGAGGAGCTGAACTCGTAGATAAGCTGAGACGTCTATGGCACGGGGTGAAGGTTATATATATATCCGGGGCCACAGATGAGACGGATCTGGACGCCAGCATACCGCTTCTGAGAAAGCCGTTCCACCCCAGGAAATTGGTGCAGGAGGTAAAAGAGATGCTGAAAGGCTGAGTTCAGCGTTATTGTGTCAGACCTCTCGTTCGACTCACAAAATATCTTATTGCTATTCGTAAATGGTATTTTAGAATCAGAAATAGTTAGTTCTTCTGGCGGAAACCAGAATCCATAACTGATACAGTTTCAAGGCGCTTGATCATATCAGGATTTTCAGTCGTAAAAATGACCCGGCCATCCCGAAGCTTCGGGATGACCGGGTCAGACAGGTATAGTAATATTTCATATGCACCAGATTACGTGGCCGATGTCAAGTTATAAAAGGTGAGCGATAACGCCCACCCTACTCTTACATTAACTTCACTTACTCTCCATCTCCCTCTGTCGTTTGACCTCTTCATACACCTCAGTCATCAACGGCTGAATAATTCTATCGGAGAAGTCGAACTTGATGTTAGCCACCCGGAACAATTCCGGTAATGGCCTCGACCCACCGAGCCGCAGCGCCGACTTAAATGCCTTAATAGCACCATCCTTATCCTTTCGACTGTTCTGCCATATCTGTAGCGCACCAAGCTGGGCGACCGCATACTCGATAAAATAGAACGGCCTCAAGAAAATGTGGGGGATACTGTGCCAGTAATAACGATAAGCCTCTTCCAAACCAGTCCAATCCACCCCTATACTGAACCGTTCCATCAGATTAATCCATTGGTCTGATCGCTCTCTGGAGGTGTGCTCCGGATGGGTATAAATCCAGTGCTGGAACGTATCGATAATCCCAACCTCTGGAAACAATCCGATTGTGTCTTCAAAGTGTCTACGACGGGCACGTGCTGCATTGCCTCGATTATAAAAAACATCTAAATATGCCAAACTCAACAACTCGATACTCATTGCCGCCACTTCTGCAAATTCGTTAGGACTACTGCGATATTCAAGGAGCGGCTCTTCACGAAAAGCAAACTGGTGTAAAGCGTGTCCGCCTTCGTGCAGAAGGGCGAAGACGTCATGATTGAGCCCAACTACACTCATAAATATATAAGGCAGCCGAACTTCTGGCAGTGGCATCTGGTAATTTAACGGCGCTTTATCTTTGCGGCTCTCAAGATCAAGAAGACTAAAATCAATCATCATCTGAAAATTATCACCAAACTCCTTATCAATTCTACCGAAGATTTCACGACAGCCACTGGAGAGCATGATGATTGATTCGAAGGGTCTCAGTCGATCCATTCCATATTGATCACAATACATATCCCATGGTCGAACAGCGTCTATATGAAGTGCCTGTCGACGTTCTTCAACTATCCGTCTGTTCAACGATAAGATGTGTCTCTCCGTCGAATTGTGTAAGCACAAACAATCTTCCTG
>MWJR01000117.1 GCA_002127415.1 Calditrichaeota bacterium AABM5.125.24 | reverse complement strand
GAGGGTAGCGCGGGCTGAATATGCACGGATAGTGGGAAACGACGATGATTTCGATGCGGTTAGATAAAGGAGTACAGGAAATGAAGCTCAAACTACTGAAAGTTCTGATACTCGCCCTTGTTCTATGTGCTGGATGTGGAGATGAACAGACAGCCCAGAAAGAGGACACGTCGGCAGCAGATATTGTTCCGGTGATTACAATCCAGGCCACGACCGGGGATATCTCTCGTCAGCTTGAGTTTGTCGGCAACGTTCAGCCCTGGCAGCATGCGGCCCTGGCTTCCCAGGTGTCCGGAAAGGTGGAGAAGATGTTTGTGGAGGTGGGCGACAGAGTGGCGAATGGTGCCATGTTGATCCAGATGAGCGATGAACAGCTTGTTCAGTCCAGGGCTAATCTGGTTGTGCTTGAAAAGGATTGGCAACGGATGAAGGATCTGTTGGAGGAAGGGGCTGTGACACAGCAATCCTTCGACAAGGTTGACGCCGCATACCAGGCCGCCGGAGCCGGACACGAGATGCTGCTGGCCAATACCCAGATCAGGGCTCCGTTCGCAGGTCAGATCGCCGCCAAGTATTACGAAGAGGGCGAAGTCTTCACCCCTGCGCCCGGACGGAGCGGTAAGACCGCCATCCTTGATCTGATGGACCTGAATAAACTGAAGATCATAATCTCGGTTTCGGGGAAAGACCTGCCTGACTTAAGGCGGGGGCTTGATGTCCTGGTTGCCTTTGACGCCTATCCCGGTGAAGAGTATGCTGCAACGGTCAACCGGGTGGAACCTACGGTTGATCCCAACTCACGAATGGGCTCGGTCGAGATTGAAATGGACAATCGTGAAAGACTGATAAAACCGGGAATGTTCGCCAGGATCAAGGTTGTTCTTGAGGCACGCCGGAATGTGTTGATCGCTCCCACAGAATGTGTTATAAGCGAAAACGGTCAGGCATACGTGATGCTCATTGACGGCAGTAAGGCTCACAGACAATCTGTGCGCATCGGTTTACAGAACGGTGACATCACCGAGGTTCAGGAAGGTCTTTCAATAGGTGATACCGTTATCCGTGTAGGACAGCGGGTTGTCAAGGATGGACAGGAGGTGGAGGTTGTTCCGCCTTACCGCAATGAGGGAGACTCCGAACGATGAAGCTACCGGAATTTGGGGTCAACCGCCCCGTAATGACACTTATGATATTCTTCGCCATACTCATACTCGGCGGTGTGGCATTGTATCATCTCCCCATAGATCTTATGCCGAAGATAGATATTCCCACTCTATCAGTTATAACGGATTATCGCGGTGCATCGGCCGAAGATGTCGAGGAGAAGATCACCAAGATACTGGAAAGCGGGCTAAGTTCAGTTCAGAACATCAAAGATGTCTCTTCGGTATCCGCAGAGGGTGTTTCCGCAATCAGCCTGAGATTTGACTGGGGAACCGACCTCGATGAAGCAGCGAACGATATCCGCCAGGGTCTCAGCATGGCGAAGATGATGCTGCCCGAGGATGCAGACGACCCTATTCTTATAAAATTCGACCTCTCTATGATGCCGATACTGTTCTATGGTATTACCGCTGAGGAGAGCTACGAGGACCTGCACAAAATCATAGACGAGAAGTTCTGCACGCCTCTGAAAAGGATCCCCGGTGTTGCGCTGACAGTCATTATGGGCGGTCTGGAGCGTGAGATACAGGTGAATGTTGACCGTCAGAGGCTGGAAGCATATAATCTATCTATGAATATGGTGACGCAGGCCTTATGGGCCGAGAATCTCACCCAGCCCGCCGGCAACCTGAAGGTCGGACAGACCGATTACATCGTCCGCGTCCCGGGTGAGTTCAGTAACGTTAATGAGATAAGGGATGTGATCCTCGCACAGATAGAGGGTAAACCGGTTTATCTGAAGGACATTGCAAGGGTGGAGGACTCGTTCAAGGATAAGGAGAGCAGAGTCAGGATTGACCGAAAACCCGGTATTATGGTAATGGTCAGGAAGCAATCAGGCGCCAATACGGTGACAGTCGCTGAGAGAGTCAGGAAAGCGCTCCCGGGGATAGTGAGGAAGCTGCCATCGGATGTCAAAGTTCATACGATAATGGACAGCTCCGATTTCATCAAGCAATCTGTCAAGAATCTTTCTATAACACTATTCTGGGCATTGATATTTGTATTGTTAATTGTATTCATTTTTCTGCGTGAGTTCAGGGGCAGTCTGATTGTTGCCATAACTATACCGTTCTCGCTGATAATCTCGTTCATATTCCTGTTTATTGCGGGCTATACCATAAATATGATGACCCTCTCCGCGCTGGCTATAGCTATCGGTATGGTCATTGACAATGGGATCGTTGTCTTTGAGAATACCTTCCGACATAGAGCGGATGAGGGTGATACGAGGCGTGAAGCAGCTATATTCGGCTCGTCCGAGGTCGGTATGGCAGTGACCGCATCTACCCTGACCACTGTGTCCATCTTCCTGCCGATAGTATTTGTCAAAGGACTGACCGGGGTGATGTTCAAGGAGCTGGCACTTGTGATTATTATAGTCCTGTTCGCTTCACTCTTCTCATCACTTACACTTACCCCGATGTTATCGTCGCGTTTTATGCTGCTGCCATCCGAGCACAAAAAACGGACAAGGTTGCCAAAGAAGCTTTATGATTTAATTGGCGTATGGTTTGCTTCTCTTTCTGGCGCCTATCGCTCACTCCTTGGCTGGGCGCTGAACCACAGGCTGGCTGTGATATGCATCGGTGGTGTGGTTTTCATCGGCAGTCTCTTTATGTTTACCGTTGTTGGAACCGAATTTATGCCCAAGATGGATCAGGGTGAATATTATGGCACCATCGAACTGCCTATCGGCACACGCCTGGAAGTGACGGATAAGGTTATGGAGCGGATAGAGGATATCTTTGAAAAGAATGTCCCTGAACGGAAATACTTATGGGCACAATGTGGCAAGAGCGACTTCCCGATGGCTGAGGTGATGGGTCAGCACAGCGATGTGAACATTATCATGGCAGGGGGCAGCCTGGTGCCCAAGAATGAACGGTCCCGCTCCGATGAAGAGATAAGTAATGCGTTGCGCGATGAGGTAGCCAGGATTCCGGGAATAAAATCCATGGATTTCACCATCCAGCGCGGGTTCGAGTCCATGTCAGGAGAAAAGCCGGTATCGTTGGAAATCTATGGCTACGATATAACCTCCACAGATGCCCTGGCGAGAAGGATAAAGATTATGATGGAGTCCATTCCCGGACTGGCGGATATTGTTATATCCCGCAAACCCGGCAAGCCTGAGCTCTGGGTTGAGGTGGATCGCAGGAAGGCATCGACTCTCGGACTGAATATGCAGAACATCGCCAACACCATCAACACCAGCTTCTCGGGGACAATAGCCACCAAGTATCGTGAGGGTGGCGACGAATATGACACCTTCGTCCGTCTGCAGGGGATCGACCGTCAGAGCATTGAAGACCTTAAGAATGTGGTCATCACATCGCCTCTCGGTATTCAGGTTCCTCTGCGCAATTTCGCTCGTGTGGTTGAACATCGGGGTCCACTGACGATTGAGCGTAAGAACCAGGAGCGGATGGTTACGGTGGGTGCGGGTCTCTACGGCCGTCCGCTGGGCGATGTGATCAAGGATATACGCAACGGTCTGGCGGGAATGGACATCCCCGACGAGATAGATGTTAAAATAGCGGGAACGGCGGAGGATCAGGCGGAATCCTTCCAGGTGCTGTTCCTGGCGCTTATACTCGGCGTCGTGCTCGTCTATATGGTGATGGCTTCCCAGTTTGAATCTCTGTTTGATCCCTTCATCGTAATGTTCTCGGTCCCGTTCGCCATTGTAGGCGTGGTCTGGGCGCTGTTCATCACCGGGAGGACATTGAATATCGTATCCTACGTGGGTATGATAATGCTGGTGGGGATAGTTGTGAACAGCGCTATCGTTCTTGTGGACTACATAAATATCATGCGTGCGCGGGGGTTGTCTATTCGGGACGCCATATTAATAAGTGGACCGCGTCGGCTCCGACCGGTCCTTATGACAACCTTTACAACCATCTTCGCCCTCCTGCCGCTGGCACTGAGAAAGGGTGAGGGTTCGGAGATGTGGAGTCCGCTGGCCATTTCCGTGATCGGCGGCCTCCTGGTATCAACAATTATAACGCTGATCTTCGTTCCGACCCTGTATTCCATCTTTGAAGAGAAGCTCAAGGGACGGAGAACATTCGGCAGAGTAGGAGGTAGAGGACGATGAAGATGATGTTCCTGTCATACAAGGAGAGCATGAATGACACCGTTATGGAGATGATAGACAGCCTGGGGCTGGTGTCATATACCCGCTGGCGCGAGATCGAGGACAGGGGTGAAACAGGCAGGCCCCGTATGGGCTCTCATATATGGCCCGGATACAACTCCGCACTCACCCTGGTAGCTGATGAACAGAAGTCCGCTGAGCTGATGACCAGGGTCCGCAAGTTCAACGAGGTGACGAAGTATGAAGGGATAAAGGCTATGTGCTGGACCCTGGATGACGCCTGCTGGAAATAACGTTGCATTGGAGGATTGTTGTTTGGATGATCTGTTGTCAGTGTTTTACTAATCCGACCACTTAATAGTAGACATTAAACAGATCATCTATCCCCCCCGGTTTCCGGGGGGGAATAAAAAGGGGTGGCCAATCGGTCAGACTTACATATTTTATTTTACCCCCCCTTCATCCCCCCCCGCAGAGCGGGGGGGAGTGAGTAGATGTAGGATGGGTGAAGAGAAACGAAACCCATCATTATGTCCGGTGGGTTTCGCTTGCGCTACACCCACCCTACTCCACTTCGTTCCTCGCAATGACACAACAAGCTAAACCATTAAATAAGTGGATCATTGATGGATGAGATTATAGGTGAGTCTTCCAATCCCAGAGTGCGGGGGACGGTTATAAATTTCCTTCCGCGTAAGGGTTATGGATTTATCCAGGGAGAGGACGGGACCCGCCTTTTCGTTCATTACAGCGACATCAGGGGCAAGGGTTACCGCGCGCTGGTGACAGGTGAGGAGGTCGAGTTCAGGTGCATCCAGGGTTCGAAAGGACCGCAGGCAAAGGATGTAGAACGTCTCGACCCCCCAAGTGAGGAGGAGACGCCGCCACCTATAAATCCAGACCGCACCTGGTAGAAGCTCTATGAAAGATTGCTTCGTCCCTAAGCTTCGGGGCTCGCAATGACATTATAACAAACTGGTATATGTTTAAAGTAAATGGTAGCTCGGACACTCTTGTCCGAGCATGACCGGACAGGAGTGTCCGGTCTACCGGAATACATGGAGTTGCCTATGTCAGTTCAGCTTGCAATTCTCGGCTTACTGCAGGAGCGTAACTATCACGGATACGAACTGAAGAAGTGTATCGAGCAGCGGATGGGGATGTGGACCGACATCAAGTTCGGGTCAATCTATCACGCGCTTGGCAGCCTTGAACATGCGGGATTTGTTCGTAAGGTAAAAACCTCAAGCATCCACGGCAAACCGGCGCGAAGTATCTATAAAATCACCCATGATGGAAAGAAGGAGTTCGAAACACTCCTGCGTAAGAATATCCTCGAACTCCACCGTATCTTTCTGAAAGAGGATATCGGCATCTACTTCGGCGGAGGGCTGGTTCCTGAAGAGTTCGATGCCGTTCTGGCAAGCCGTATAGAGATGATGAACAAGATTATCGATGTGCTCATCGAACATCGCAAACATATGGATACCTACTCACCCGAGCGGGCCAGAGTTGCTTACCTGCTGGTCACACACCATATTACCCATCTCGAGGTCGAACGGGATTGGTTTCAGCGCATACGAAGGGAGCTGAAAACCGGTAAGCTATACTCTGATGGATAAAACTCCGGTTTTTATAACAGCGCTTGAAAGAAATCTCGTATAAGAATGTTGTAGTCGGGCTTGTCTCAACCCCGACAGTCGGGCCTGAGACAAGCCCGACTACTGCTAATACTAAGTTGCATTCATAAAGACATTAAAGTGCTTTAGGTTTGTCATTGCGAGCGAAGCGAAGCAATCTTATAAAT
>MWJR01000173.1 GCA_002127415.1 Calditrichaeota bacterium AABM5.125.24 | reverse complement strand
GTATCCAGACGAATTCGGGGCTGTCTGGATTCCGACCCCGGATCAAGTCCGGGGCAGGCTCTGCGTCGGAATGACAGTCCGGCAGTTGCCGGATCAACCTGACGCCATTTTCCGGCCGGGTTGAGAACCCGGCTCGGCGGAATTAAGTGGTGCAGGTAATAGCGGACACTTTCAGACCCCCCCTTACTCCCCCCCTGCAATAGCAGGGGGGGAACTTGCGGTAACCACATCGATATCCGCTTACTCCCCTCCCTCAAACAGCTCTTCCTGGTCATCCGTGTCCTCCCCACCGGGTGTCTCCTCACCCTCCTCCTCATCCCTCACCACCTTGGCGATGTCGGAGATGAGATCGCCTTCAGCGAGCCTCTGGAGCCTGACCCCCTGAGTGACCCGGTGTATGGTAGGTATGGCCGACACCTGCTGCCGGATGACACGCCCGGATGCGGTCATAATGAAAAGGTCGTCGCTGTCCACAACCTCCATGATGGCCACCATCGGGCCGGTCCGTTCGTTGGTGCGCATCGCCATCACCCCCTGGGCGCCGCGACGGGTGAGACGATATTCGCTGAGGGAGGAGCGCTTGCCGTAACCACTTTCGGTGGCGACCAGGAGCGTCCCTTCACGGCGCATCACCACCATTCCGACCAGGCGCTGCCCCTTCTCGAGCCTTATCCCGACCACCCCTGCCGCCGTGCGCCCCATGGGGCGGACATCATGTTCGTTGAACCGCACCGCCTTACCGATCGAGGAACCGAGCACTATATCGCAGCTTCCGTCGGTCAGATCCGCGCCGGCCAGGGCGTCGTCCTCCGGCACGCGGATGGCGATAATACCCCGACGGCTCGGATGGCTGAACGCCGACAGCGGTGTCTTTTTGATTGTGCCCTTGCGGGTGGCAAAGAAGACGTAATGCTTGTCATCAAACCTCGCAACGTTTACCATCGCCGCCACCCGTTCGCCGGGGTTGATTTCAATCATATTGACTATCGGCTTGCCGCGTGCGGCTCGCCCCAACGACGGTATCTCGTGCACCTTCAACCAGTAGCACCTCCCCCGGTCAGTGAAAAAGAGCAGGTAGTTGTGGGTCGAAGCCACGAACAGGTGCCGGATGACGTCCTCCGGCTTGGGCAGGTGCCCGGCCATCCCCTTCCCGCCGCGCTTCTGCCTCCTGTAACCGGACACCGGAAACCGCTTGATGTAGCCGGCGCGGGTCACCGAGATGACCATGTCCTCCTCGGCGATCATATCCTCGATGGTGAATTCGCCGGTCTCCTCCACCAGCTCGGTGCGGCGTTCGTCGCCGTATAGCTCGGCGACCTGAAGCAACTCGTCCCGCACGATGCCCATCCTGGCTTCCCGGCTGGCGAGTATCCCCTCGAGGTCGAAGATGAGCTCCTTCAACATCCTGAGTTCATCCTCAATCTTCTGCCGCTCCAGTCCGGTCAGGCGTGCCAGCCGCATATCGAGGATCTCCCTGGCCTGTATCTCGGTCAACTCGAACCGCGCCATCAGAGCCTCCCGCGCCGCGTTCGCATCGGCCGACGACCGGATAATCCCGATCACCTCATCCAGGTTGTCGACGGCTATCTTCAGCCCCTCGAAGATATGCTCACGCTCGCGGGCCTTGGCCAGATCGTAGTTGGTGCGGCGGGTGACCACCTGATGGCGGTGGTCGAGGTAGTGAGTCAGCACCTGCTTCAGGTCGATGACCCGCGGCACGCCGTCCACCAGCGCCAGCATAATCACGCCGAAGGTGGTCTGCAGCGATGAGTGGGCATACAGGTTGTTCAGCACCACCTCCGGAACCGCGTCGCGCTTGAGCTCGAAGACCAGACGCATCCCGTCCCGATCTGACTCGTCGCGGATGTCGGCGATCCCCTCTATCTTTTTGTCGTTGACCAGGTCAGCCACCCGCTCGATGAGGCGCGATTTGTCCACCTGGAACGGCATCTCGGTGATGACTATCCGGTCCCTCCCCCCCCTGGGAGATTCGACCACCGGCCGAGCCCGAACCACAACCCGCCCCCGACCGGTGTGATAGGCGCTTCGCACCCCGGCCAGGCCGTAGATAATACCACCGGTGGGGAAGTCGGGGCCGGGGACAAACTGCGACAGATCATCGACGGTCAGATCCGGGTCGTCGATCAGCGCCACCAGAGCCTCTACCACCTCGCGCAGGTTGTGAGGTGGGATGTTGGTCGCCATCCCCACCGCGATCCCGCTGGAACCGTTGACCAGCAGGTTGGGTATCCGGGACGGCAGAACCGACGGTTCGCGCATGGTCTCGTCGTAGTTGGCGACCAGCTCCACCGTCTCCTTGTCGATATCGGCCAGCAGCTCTTCGGCCATCTTCTGCAACCTGGCCTCTGTGTAACGCATCGCCGCCGCGCCGTCGCCGTCTATCGAGCCGAAGTTCCCCTGACCTTCCACCAGCGGGTATCGCATAGCAAACGGCTGCGCCATCCGGACCAGGGCGTCGTAGATGGCCGCATCGCCGTGGGGGTGAAACTTCCCCATCACCTCACCCACGATGCGGGCCGACTTCTTGGACGGACGCCCGGACCCCAGGCCCAGCTCGTTCATCCCGTAGAGGATGCGCCGATGAACCGGTTTCAGCCCGTCCCGCACGTCAGGCAGGGCTCGCTGGACGATGACCGACATCGAGTAGTCGAGGTAGCTGTCCCGCATCTCCTCTTCGATGGTGCGGGGAACGACGCGCTCGCCCTGAATGGTGTTCATCTCCGGAGTGATCTGACCTTTTTCTAAGCCTGCTTTCGACCTGAGCCATCCCGAAGTTCCCGGATGTCTCAAAACTTGTTACAAATATAACAAGGTTGCATATCGAATGCAAGCAGAAGATAAAAGGGTGGCCCGGGTCCGGCAGCTGCCGGACTGCCCGGGTTTCTCATCCCCGGCCACCATAATCCACCCACAGCGGACGCAGACAGGAATGTCCGCGCCACCTAATATCAGAGGGTGGCTGAGCCGACTCGCCAGTCAGGGTTCCCGTCGTCCCCTCCACATCCAATCAGCAACTCACCCCTATCCGCTTGAAAAGACCACCACACCGGATTATATTAACCCCATCACTCGAAGGTTACAGAAACATCTGGAGGTCCCGTTTATCCCCCGGTGACGACTGGTGAGATCGTCCTCGCGCTGACCATTCTGACCGGCCTGGTCTGGATTGCTGCCGTCGCAGCGATAGCGATCGGGCTGGGACGGCTGAAGTCCTCACCCGGTGACGCCTGTCCGACGGTGGCGGTGCTGGTGCCAGCCCGAAACGAGGAGCAGAACATCGGGCGCTGCCTGGAGGCACTGGCCGGGCAGGACTATCCTCCCGAACTGCGCGAGATTATCATCATCGATGACCACTCGCAGGACCGCACCGCCGAGATCGCCAGCGATTATCTGGACCGGATACCTGGGCTGCGCATCCACGAGGCGGGAGATCCACCACCGGGGGTCGCGCCGATGAAGAGCGCCATTGCCAGCCTCATCCGGGACCTTACGGCTGAGGTCATCCTGACCACCGACGCCGATTGCACCCCCCCACCGGGATGGATGACAGGCGTCGCCCGGCACTTCCAGCAGGATGTTGACGCGGTTGTCGGATTTTCGCCACTTCACGGCAGCGGTCTGGCCGGTGTCATAGCCAGGTTCGACAGCTTCATCAACTTCGTAGTGGCTGCAGGTTCGATAGGCCTGGGAAAGGTTACCACGGCGGCCGGCCGCAATCTGGCTTACCGCAGGGCGATGTGGCAGAATGTCGGTGGGTTCGGTCCCACCATAACCGGCGCTTCGGGCGTGGATGATCTGCTGCTGCAGCGGATGTCGATGCGAGGGGGTAAGGTCGTTTTCTCCACCGACCCGGCCACGTTCGTGCCCGCCAAAGGCCCCTCATCGGTCGGTAACTGGTTGAGCCGCAAGCGACGGCATCTCTCGGCGGGGAGGCACTATCGTCCGGGGCTGGTCGCGCTGTCAGCGGGGCTCTATCTGTTCAACTTGGGGCTGATATTATCAACGGTTCTGGCCGCTTCAGGGGAGGTCAACTGGCTGCCTGCAGCCGCGTTGTGGGCAGCGAAGCTCATCATAGACGGCCTGACGCTCTCCCGGGGGGCGAGGATACTCAGGGTGCGCGGCTGGACGGGGGCCTGGCTGGTCGGCGAGCTGATCTCACCGCTGCTGTTCACGCTGCTGCTGCCGGCCTCGCTGGTGGGAAGGGTGCGCTGGAAGGGACGAACGCTTAAGGGCTGAATTCACGGCGACAGTCAGCATGGACAGGCCGGGGCGGGTGAGGGTGGATGTGTATGATATGGCGGGTAGGCGGGTGGCAGTTATCGCAGATGACTACTTTGCTCCCAAACATCAACTCCTAATATGGGACGCTACTCAAATGCCCGCTGACAATTACATTATCCAAGCGCTTCACAGTCAAAGGTTTATAAGAAAAACCGTGACTTTACTGAAATAATAAGAAAAAATTTCACCCATTCACCCTTAAGCTGATAATGACTTGCTTTTTAGTCTCGATTAATGTATATTAATTACGACAGCGCCCTGATCAGGAAGATCTGCACTGACGAAAAAGCGGCACGCAAGCATCTGCCACAAGAGGCAATAAGGAAGCTCTTCAGACGCCTTCAGGAACTCGCTGCGTTCAAATGTCTGGCGGACATCCCGCCAAGCCCCCCATTTTACCGCCACAAGCTCAAAGGGGGCCGTACTGGACAGTGGGCAGTAACCATACACGGCAGCCTGAGGATATGCTTCCGACCAGATATCACGGGTGACCAGCCCCCAACCCCCCAAATGGACTTGAGAACCATAGAGTCAATCACCATCACATTCATAGGAGACTACCACTAATGGATGCTCCACACGTGAAAGCAGAGGCATACTCTCCGCCAATTGCAATTCCACCCGGAGAGACGCTTCAGGAAGTGATTGAAGCCATGCGAATGTCCCAATCGGAACTTGCTCTTCGTTTGGGTCGACCGCCTCAGATGGTGAACGAGATAATTCGGGGTAAGAAGGCTATCACCCCGGATACAGCGATCCAGCTTGAGAAAGTAACCAGCCTGCCGTGGGACTTCTGGCTCTCACTTGAACGAATCTACCAAGCAACGGAAGCCCGGCTGGCATACGAAGTAAAACTGAGATCACAAATTCCTCGCCTTGCCAATTTCCCATATTCAGAGATGGTTCGCTATGGTTTAGTCCCCGCTTCTCGCGATCAAATTGCGAAGGTCAAGAGTCTGCTTAACTTTCTAAGGGTGGCTAACTTTGATGCACTCGAAGCATATATCTCCAGGTCATTTCTCGCCTATCACCAAAGAAGCGAGCCTTCCCTTTCATTGGAGAAGCTTGCTGTATGGCTTCGCATGGGTGAGATCGAAGGAGAGAGAATCCGCCTTCAACCGTATTCGGAGACACGTCTCAAAAATGCGCTTCCCGCAATCCGATCACTGTCAAAAGAGAGTCCTGATGCATTTATCCCACATCTTAAGGAAATAGGAGCCAAATGTGGAGTTGCATTCCTCTTCGTTAGAGAATTTAGGGGATTCCCCGTCTATGGTTTAACAAGATGGATAAGCGGTCATCCCCACATCCAACTTAGCTTGCGAGGTAAGCGTAGCGACTTTTTGTGGTTTGCAATCTTTCACGAGATCGGCCATGTCCTGCTTCATAACAAGCGTCAAGCGTTTATTGATAAGGGCCGAAATCCTTATCGACCGATGGGTCCTCTTGAGACTGGCGCAAATCGTTTCGCAGCCGACGCCCTCATCCCTCCGGAGATATACGCTCGGTTCAGAGGAACATATCGGATCACACGGGAACAAATTCTTGATATCGCTGACGAGCTTGACTTGTCACCCGGTATAATCGTAGGAAGGCTGCAACACGATGGTTTGGTCCGATTCAATCAGTTTAATGACCTGTTTCAGCGCCTGACTTGGGCTGATTAAGCATCACCTTCCTCATAGATCGACCATGTACCCACACAAAACAGCGAAGAATCCTTTATATGAATAACAAAATCAAACAAAAAAAACGGAGGTAAACATTATGTTCTTATATGAAGAAGTTAATTTAACAGAAGAGCGAAACATAAGAGAAATAGGATCTGGGTTATTC
>MWJR01000022.1 GCA_002127415.1 Calditrichaeota bacterium AABM5.125.24 | reverse complement strand
GCTCCACCATTGGCAGGGTTGCCGGCAAGCAGCTTCGACAGCTCAGGCAGGCCGGTCGTGCCGGTCAGGCCGTATAGCAGCGAGAAGCCGTAGATCATCAGGCCTGAGGACACCGCCCCGAAGAGCACATACTTCAGCGACGCCTCCCCGGAACGGGGGTCGTTACGTCGGTAGCCCGCCAAGACATACGAGGGGATCGACACCAGCTCCAGCGCCACAAACAGGGTCACCAGGTCGTTCGAACCTGCCAGTAGAAACATCCCCAGAACGCTGGCCAGCATAAGCAGGAAAGGCTCACCGTCCTTCGGAAAGCTGAAGACCAGTATCCCCAGCGATATAATGGTGGCTACCGCAAAGAACACCCTGAAGAATACGGTCACCCCGTCCTGAACCACCGCGCCGAACAGATAACTACCCACATCTTCTTTGCTGAGCAGCGCAATCAGCACCAGGACCGCCAGCAGAAGGGCACCTCCGATGGCAGCCATCTCGCCGCGCCTCTGCCTGAAGACCAGGTCGGCCACCAACAGCCCCAACAGCCCCCCCGCCAGCACCAGCTCAGGGATGAACGGGGTCAGGTTTATGCCGGAAAATGGGCTCATAGCGGCGCGACACTCCTGACAAGCTCACCGAGATAGGAGAGCGACGTGTTCATAAGGCCCAGGATGGGATGGGGCCAGATGCCGAGGAAGATCACAATCGCAGCCAGCGGCAGCAGTGTGAACAGCTCGCGGCCGTTGATCTCAGGCAGGTCCGCATACTTGGGGTTGGTCTCGCCGAAGAACATCCGCTGGATCGTCCAGAGCAGGTAGGCTGCGGTGATGACGATGCCGCCGATGGAGATGATGGTCAGGGTGCGCCACACCGGAAAGGCGCCGATGAAGCACATCGCCTCGGAGATGAACCCTGACAGTCCCGGCAGCCCCATTCCGGCGAAGAACGCCACCGATGTGATCCCCAGGTAACGCGGCATCACGTTGGCCAGCCCGCCGAAACCGTCGATCTCGCGGTGGTGCGCCCGGTCGTATATCACCCCCACAAGAAGGAACAACATCGCTGTGATGGTGCCGTGGTTGAACATCTGGAACACGGCTCCGTTTATCCCGGCGTCGGTGAGGGCGCTCATCCCCAGCATCACGAAGCCCATATGTGAGATGGAGCTGTAAGCCACCAGCTTCTTCAGGTCCTTCTGGGCCATGGCGCAGAAGGCCCCATAGATGATGTTTATCATCCCCATCACAGCCAGGAACCAGGCGAAGCTGTGCGTGGCATCCGGGAGGATCGGGTAGCTGATCCGGAGCAGCCCGTAGGTGCCCATCTTCAGCAGGATGCCGGCCAGGATGACCGATACGGCGGTTGGAGCCTCGACGTGCGCGTCAGGAAGCCAGGTGTGGAACGGGAATACCGGCACCTTGATGGCAAAGCAGATGTAGAGCCCGAAGAACAGCAGCACTCGCACGTGATTCAGGGACATTATCCCGCCGTGGTTGGCCTGGCTCATCATATGCAGCATATTGAAGGTGTTGGCACCGGTGACCGGGTCGCGGACGTTGAAGTAGAAGACCAGCATCACGATCAGCATCAATAGCGAGCCGATCAGGGTGTATATAAAGAACTTGATGGCTGCATATACCCGACGCGGGCCGCCCCAGATGCCGATCAGGAAATACATCGGCAGCAGCATTATCTCCCAGAACACATAGAACAGGAAGAAGTCGAGCGCCACGAACACCCCGATCATACCGGTTTCAAGGAGCAGGAACAGAGCGTGGTAGCCTTTGACACCCTTCGTTATCCCCCAGGAAGCCGGTATGCAGAGGAAGCAGAGCAGAGCCGTCAGCAGCACCATCGGGAATGACAGTCCATCCACCCCTACGAAGTAGTTGATGTTGAAGGCCGGTATCCAGGCCCCCTTCTCGACGAATTGGAAGGTCGCTTCCTGATCGATGCCGACAATCCCCCGGTCAAACTGTGGGTATAGCGAGACGGCTATTGCCAGAACAATGCCTGTTACCAGAATCGAGAACCAGCGCACCAGCTTCGGGTTGTCGCGCGGCAGCAGTGCGACTATCGCCGCACCCGCAGCGGGGATGAATGTGAGCAGTGTCAGCGAACCCATAGATTTCTTTTAAATTATGTAGTTCAATGAAACTCTGAATTGTATTGTTGCGTCAGGTCTTGATCCCGAAGTTTCGGGACTAACCTGGCCGGCTGCCGGCCGGGTTGAGAACCCGGCTCGGCGCAATAAGCACTGAGGACTATGGAGCTTTACACTACCTTCAAAATAATAAACAACCCCACCGCCGCCAGGGCATACAGTATATATCTCTGTATCTGTCCACCCTGGAACAGCCTGACAAGCCTGCCCCACAGCCCGACGATCCAGGCGGTCAGGTTGACCAGCCCGTCCACGATATAGAGGTCGAACCAGCCCTCAATGAAGGCATAGCTGCGGGTCAGGTAGGCCGAACCATCCACTATCCCGTCGATTACCTTAAGATCAAACCATCTCGAAATACGTGACAGAAGCAATGTTCCATTGACAATTGTCGCATCGTAAATCTCATCCATCCACCACTTGCGGAACATCCCCCTGTAAAAAACACCCAACCGCCTCTGCCAGAGCGCCGGGGAGATCTTGCCCCAAAAGTAGCCCAGCGTGGCAATCAGGATGCCGAGCCCCGCCACCAGCACCGAGATTATCATCGCGGCGTTGTGAGCGCGGTGATGTATTTCATCGTGGTGGACTTCTGTATGTGGCTCTCCCATACTCACGGGGGGAACCCCCTCGGACGTGGCTTTACCAGCCGCACCCGCTGTGCTCACTTCGTGTCTGAGAACCTTCTTTTCTATGTGCAGGTCTGAAATCATCGTAGGGCTCGATCCGGCAACCGCCGGATCGAGCCCACCATGTAATGACGCAGACACCTCATATGCCCGCGGGGGATTGGGGAACAGGTGCGCGAACCATCCCCCCTCAGGCGTGGTCGGGCTGAAGGCCGGCAGGCTGTAGAACCCGAAGAAACAGAGGGTCGAGAGGATCACCAGCGGTATGGTAATCACCGCCGGCGACTCGCGCAGGTGTCGCTCCGCTTCCGGACCGAGGCGGAAGCTCCCGGTGAAGGTCAGATACACCAACCGGAACATATAGAAAGCCGTCAGCGCCGCTGCTGCAAACCCGAAGAACGGCAGCAGCCAGTTGCGCGGGTGCTCCATCGCAAAGGCCAGCGTCCCGCCGAGGATGGCATCCTTCGACAGGAAGCCTGACGTAAGCGGCACCCCGGACAGGGCTATGGTTGCCATCAGGAATGTCAAGAAGGTGAGCGGCATATGCCGCTTCAGACCGCCCATATTGCGAATATCATTCACGTCGCCATGACTGCCGGTCTTGTTCATCACATGATGCATGGCGTGGATCACCGAACCCGACCCGAGGAACAGGCAGGCCTTGAACATCGCGTGCGTCACCAGATGGAAGAAGCCGGCCATATAGGCACCCGCGCCGAGGGCCATAGTCATATAGCCGAGCTGCGAGACGGTCGAGTAGGCCAGGACGCGCTTGATGTCGTTCTGCGCAACGGCGATGGTGGCTGCAAACAGGGCCGTGAAGCCGCCCACATAGGCGATGACCAGTGAGGCGTCCGGCGTCAGGATCACGAACAGACGGGCCACCAGATAGACCCCGGCTGCGACCATCGTAGCGGCGTGGATCAGGGCTGAGACCGGCGTCGGACCCTCCATCGCATCGGGGAGCCAGACATGCAGCGGGAACTGAGCCGACTTGCCGATCGCCCCACAGAACAGGCAGAGCCCCGTAATCGTCAGCAGCCCTCCCGCCAGCTTACCGGCGGCAACCCCATCCGCAATCTCGTGAAGGTTCAGCGTCCCCAGGGTTGTGAACAGGAGCAGTATGCCGATAAACATCCCGGCATCACCAACCCGGCAGACAATAAATGCCTTCTTTCCGGCGTTGGCAGCTGAATCCTTCTCGTGCCAGAAGCCTATCAGCAGGTAGCTCGACAGCCCCACCAGCTCCCAGAAGGCGTAAATCACCAGCAGGTTGTCGGCCAGCACCAGTCCCAGCATACTGAAGGAGAAGAAACAGAGAAACGCGAAGTATCGGCTGTATTTGGGGTCGCCGTGCATATAGCCGACGCTGAACAGATACACCACCGCCGAGACCAGCGTCACCACCACCAGCATCATTATCGCCATATTGTCGAGGGCGATGCCGATCCGCAGCGTAAAATCACCCCAGATCAGCCAGTTGAAACTCAGGGTCTCGATATAGCCGGGATCGTAGTGAGCGAGCATCCGGGTGAAGAACAGGTAGAGCGACAGAGCCAGGCCGCTCCAGATGGCAAAAAGGCTCACCCAATCGCCACCCCGGGGCAGACGCTTGCCGAGGAAGATGACTATCGCGAACGCGGCCAGAGGCGCCAGCAGTATGTATAGGACAAGTGAGAAGGTTAAGGACATTGGTTATGGGCTTTGGGCTTCAGGCTTCAGGCTTCAGGCTTTGGGCGCTCGGATTTTATATTTATACCTGTTATTACTCCGACCATTTTATAACAGACATTTCCTTAATCACCCCCCCTGCAATAGCAGGGGGGGAGTAAGGGGGGGTGATTATTTGCATGTAATATTGTATCTATAGTCTACATTATGAGATAAGAACGCAACCCCCCTTTTATTCCCCCCTTCAATAGAAGGGGGGAATAAGCAGGAGCTGTCTTTAGTGACTGTCAACTATAAAATGTTCTGAGTAATAGATGGAGTTGAGCATCTAATTCGGAAAGGTAAATTGTTATATAAGATTCCTACTCTTGAAGATACATTGAAGATTAAAATACTATTTGATTTCTACGTGCTTCCTAAAATTAGAAAAAGAGCCAATTTCATGATTAACGAACAAATTGGAAAGAGTAAGAAGTAGTAGTAATGAACAGGCAAAACTACATGTCCAACACCCCCCGCATCCGCAATGGGGCAGATCTGAATATAAAATGAGGACGCTCGCTTGACCGCCAAACCCATCCGCTGGTTGCAACACGCTCGCGATAACCTATATGCGCGTGAGATTGAGGAGATGGAAGTGCTCCTCACCCTGTCCGAGCCCGAATTCGTTGAATCACTTAGCTCCGACAGAAAAATTCTAATGCGGTTCTATAAAGACAGTGTTCTGAATCAGAAGATGCTGATTAGAGTTGTCGTTGACGATACCCCAACCGAGACCGTGATTGTCACGGTTTATAAGACTTCCCGGAGTTCAAGGTATATCAAGGAGAAATCATGAAAGTGACCTATGATGTTGAGGCTGATGCCTTGACCATCACCTTCCGCGACGAGCGCATCAAGGAGAGCGATGAGGTGCGTCCGGGCGTCATAGCTGATTTTGGCTACGATGGAGCCCTCGTGCGTATCGAAGTTCTGGATGCATCACACATCGTCAGTAATGTGAGTGAAATGCAGTTCGCGGTCAATACAGCTCGAGCTTAAAACATCAAAATTATATTTTTGTGCCGCCAGGCGTCACCACCTGGCAGTTCCTGTGCCCTCGGGTGAGGGCACCAGACGGCACGTTTGAAACCCGGGTTGCGAGCAACCCGGGCCACCCAGAAGCGGAAGATGGTGTTGATTAAGCAGGAATTTGTTCTTATCTTCGCCGGTAGACCGGGCACTCCTGCCCGGTCAGCTCGGACAAGAGTGTCCGAGCTACTTAAAAACCTGTATTTTACGTTCTTTACGTGCTGCAGGATGAGGACACCTTGCGGCACAATAGATGATGTAACCCCCACTTTCTCCCCCCCTGCAACAGCAGGGGGGGAAGTTATCCGGAATTAGGAGGTATCATGCCCATAACCATCGGTATCAACGGCTTCGGACGCATCGGGCGGCTGGTTTTCCGCGAGATGGTGCACCGCGGCGGCTTCGATGTGGTCGCCATCAACGACATCACCGACGCCCCAACCCTGGCGCACCTGCTGAAGTATGACTCCACGCACGGGAGGTATCCAGGCGAGATCGCCGTCGACGGCGACAATCTGATCGTGGACGGCGAGCACATCCGCATCTCCGCCGAACGAGACCCGAAAAACCTTCCGTGGGGTGAGCTCGGGGTCGATTTCGTGGTCGAATCGACCGGGGTCTTCCGTAAGCG
>MWJR01000067.1 GCA_002127415.1 Calditrichaeota bacterium AABM5.125.24 | reverse complement strand
GTATGAGATAGATGTGAATATAAGGACAGATTTATTAAAACGACGATTGACAAACGACAAATGATAATTAGTTGAATTATTGTTATTCCGTCGCGTGAGGACGCGTGACGGCGCGCGAATACAATTGGCAATCGAAAATTGACAGGCATAAATACAGGTTTTTCACGGTTTCATTTCATCGGCATCTGCGGCATTGCAATGGCAGCGGTGGCTGCTGAGCTTCGCCGTTCCGGCTTCCGGGTCACCGGGTCGGACAGTGGCATCTATCCCCCGGTAAGCACATTCCTTGAAGGTCAGGGCATCTCGATATGTGATGGCTTTGACCCGGCAAATATCCCCTGGGACAGCCTTATAGTCGTCGGCAACGCCATATCCCGCGGTAACGTAGAGCTTGAAGCAGCAATGGACCGACGGCTTCCCTTAATATCGTTGCCCGATCTGATCTCGCGGCGATACCTTACCGGCAGACGTCCCCTCGTAATCGCCGGAACCCACGGCAAAACCACCACCACTGCAATGACGGCTCACATCCTCCGCATGGCCGGTCGCGATCCCGGCTGGATGGTGGGCGGGATGCCGCTTGACCTGGAATACCCCTGCTGGATGGGTGAAGGCGAGGAGTTTATCATTGAGGGGGACGAATACGACTGCGCCTGGTTTGACAAACGGCCCAAGTTTTACCACTATCAACCGAACATAGCCGTCATAACCGCCGTCGAGTTCGACCATGCAGACATCTATCCTGACATCGAGGCGGTTGAGGCTGTTTTTCGTCGTTTTGCCGGACTGCTGCCTCGCAGCGGGAGATTGATCATCAATGGGGATGATCCCCGTGCACTGGCGGTAGCTGAAGCGGCGCCCTGTCCGGTTGAGACCTTCGGCGAAGGGGAGAACTGCAACTGGCGGCTCGCCGATCTGACTGAATCTGGAGCTGAGACAGTTCGAGGAGAATTTGTCACCCCTGATGGCGAGAGAGGGGTGATTGAGTTAGGCATGATAGGCTGTTACAATCTGCGAAACGCCCTGGCGGCGCTGGCTGCTTCCGCTGTGGTGGGTGTTGAACCGGATGAGGCGCTGGCGGCTCTGCCCAGTTTCCGTGGTATTGCCCGCCGCCTTCAGCTCGCGGAGGATACAGGTGGTATCGCGGTCTGGGATGACTTCGCCCACCACCCGACCGCCATAGCGGGGACGCTGAACGCACTGCGCAGGAGATACCCAGACCGGCGATTGTGGGCGCTGTTCGAGCCGCGCTCCAACACATTGGTGCGGCGATATTTCACGGCTGAGCTCACCGAGGTCTTTGCCATTGCCGACCGGGTGGTCATCGGCCCGATCCACCGTCGGGAGATGATTCCTGAGAATGAACGACTGGATACCAGGACTGTGGCAGAGGAGCTTGAGAGGCGGGGATTGACCGCTGTCGCTGTCGATTCATTCGATGATGTAGTTCAAGCTGTTGTGGGTGAACTTCGAGTCGGTGATGTGGTGGTGGTGATGTCAAACGGCGGATTCGGTGGGGTGAAGGAGAGGGTGGTTGAAATGGCTCGACAGATGGATGTAAATAAATTAAAAATTAAAAATTAAAAATTTCAAAATATAAGTTAGTCATTGCTGATATGTATGGGTAGAACGATTTGTTCATGATGTGGCCCGGCGAGCTTGCTCGCCGGGTTTCTTACACGATGTGGCCCGGCGAGCTTGCCCGCCGGGTTTCTTACGTTCAGCATGACATATCAAGAAGTCATATATTCAACCTGACCGCCAACCCGCCGTTCGACGAAGGAGCAACTGACACTCGTCTGTCAGCCTTTTTCACACCCCTCGATGCATCAATCGCTGATAACAGATGATTCAGTAATAGCCCTCCGACCACCAGCAGGGCATTCTGTTCGGCCTGGTCGGATGCGATCCTGATTGACTTGAAATGCTGGCGGTTCCGGTCACTGTCCCATAGCCAGTCGTCGGAGGGTGAGGTGTATATGCGATCAAACTGCCGGTAGCGAAGGCGTTGTTGATTGAAGGCATCCCGGTCATTCCAGTTGCCGATATCGACGTAGAACTGATGGTCGTGTCCGCCTGATACCCCGGCGTGCTGGCGGGCATAGGCACGGTAGTCATCCTCTAGCCAGTTCCTATAACTGTTGAATGCCACCAGAGATGCCACCAGCGTTGCCTCCATCGCCAGGAAGCCATAACCCCGCCGACGCCTGTCTTCAGTGAGCTGCCCCCATCCGGGAATCAGCAGTGACCTCACAAACGCCCGGCCCCGCCGCCGCTTCAGCTCCCCATTCTCCTCGCTGTCCGGAGTGGCAGCCGAACGGGCGTTCTCCCAGTTGGTTTGCAGAGTCGGATTCTGTCCTGTCTGGAGGGCCGCGGCGAACGAACTTGACCTGACCTCCGCTCGGGCTGCCGGGTATGCCAGGGCTGTGAGCAGTATAATGACCACCAACCAATGGACAGCAGCGCGGCTTACCACCGGAAGTCCAACCCGCCGACGGTCACCTGACGTCCATTATACTCGACCTGACGGAAGCCGACCTGCGCCCTGGCTCGCTGCTTGAGCATCCGGACGGTGAAGCTGGCGTGAAGCGCCGAAGCCACGTGGTTGAGCAGGACGATGTTGTAACCCCAGGTGGAGGTTTTAAGCAGCTGGTTCGAATCGTGGCGCATATCCATATAGTATTCGGAATTGGGTGATCTTCCGTCAAAGTAAGCTGTATACAGCCCGTCGTCGTCGCCGAAGTTGTCATCCCATCCGAAGCCGAACTGGTGGATATACTTCCCGATCATCTCGTAAAACTGCTGCTTGAGGCTCCAGCTCCTCTCCCGATCCTCAGGGAGAGGGAGATCATGAGTGAACCCGCTGTCTGGAAGGAAGTATATCTTCTCCTCCCAATCCAACTGCTCCCAATCCTCGCGTAAGCCGGAAAACCCCGTGTCTTGCGCGTTTGTGGCCAGGAAATATTCCATCTCTCGATAATCATCTTCATTGAAGTGATCGTCAGCGAAGCGCCTGAACTCGGCGTCCTTGTCCTGCCCTTTGTTGTAGAAGTATATCACGCCGGTCCAGGCAGCCAGCTCAATGCCGAAGAAGAGGGCTGCGCGCAGTTTGTAGCCGGCGTATAATTCTCCGGCGCCGGGGATAATGGCTGACAGCAGCAGCGCTTTGCCGGGGTTGAGCTCCTCGGCCCCACCTTCTGTTTCGGTGGTGGCGCTGAAGGAGGGGCTCCCGGTGGGGGTCAGTCCGGCGTCAAGCAGCGCGGCCTTCACCTTGTCGAGTGTGAACAGCCGGTCAGCCAGACCTCCATCATCGGCGAACGCACTGCCGGCGATAAACAGCAGCGCCAATACAATCGTCAGCCGTTTCATTTCTCCTCCGTATAAAATGTAAAGTTAAATTCTTGATGGTAAAGATGCAAGAGTTTGTCATTGCGACCCCAGCGGAAGCTGGGGTCGCAATGACAGTTCTTAATGTTCTGTCGGTTCTTGTCCGCCGACATCTTTGAGCATGTTTTCTCACAGGAAGTCAAACAGCAGGGTGAAATACCAGCGCCAGCCGAGGCCGTATTCGTGTCTGCCGGTTATATCTTCCGTCACAACGCGGTCCAGGCTGTATGCGCCGGTGAGCTGGATGTCGGTCGGGAAGGCGAACCAGGAGAACATCTTAATCCTGAGCTCGGCGCCGACATCCCGTTTTATTTCGTCCAGGTCCAGGTCTCCTGTCCAGGCGTCGCCGGCTTCAGCGAAGAGGGCTCCATACACCCGGTCGAGGTTGAAGACTCCCCACCTCCGGTCGATGGCGTCAATAATCGGGAAGCGCAGCGACATCCTGACCAGCGCCTTATTCGTGCCGCCCAGGCTGTAGAAGCTGTAGCCACGCAGGCCCGGCAGGCCCCCGGCGTAAAGGTAGAAGAACGGATCGACCGACCTCGACAAACACCCGCCGACCAGCCGTGGATTGAGCACCAACCCTCGATACAGCTTCCCGTAGTAATCGAGCTCCGCTTCGATACGGTGGTAATTGTAGGGTTCATATACCTCTCGCAGGAAGCCTTTTTCAAGATCGACCTTGAAGCTGTCGAGGAAGCGGTTGTTTTCGCGGGCGTATTCGAGCCATCCACGCCAGCCGCCGACAGGGTGAATATCGGTGGTGGCTGAAACGGTTCGCTGGTCGCTGTCCAGGCGCAGGAGGTAAGCATCCCCCTTGAAATAGGTGTAATCGAATGTGCCGCCGTCGTCAAATTTGAGTTCAGCCTGGTAATTCGACAGCCGCACAGTTCCCGTGGCGGTGGTATTGTCATCTATGGGCAGCCTGCCGCCTATGTCGTATTCCGTCAGATTGAACCGGTAATCGACGTTATAAGTGCCGTATATCGGCACCGCCACCGAATCGGCCATTCTCTCCCCGACGATGACCCAGGAGTCGTCGAACCGCTCGTGGCGACGGCGGACAATGTTATAGACCTCGATGAACATCGTCGGATGCAGCACCCGGTATTCACCGTTCAGATATATGTCCCGGTCCCCGTCCCCATTCATAGCTACGCCTCCGAACAGGCTCAGCTTATCGAGGAAGTCGTTGGTGTAGGCGTAGAGCCCGGGTTTGAAGCGCCCGTAGTCCCAGGCTATCCTCGGCAGAATGAACATCTTGCCGAAGGGGTTGGCATAGGGGGTGGCGTCAGCCTGATACTGCGGGGGTTCAGTGAGACGACCCTTTTCGTTTCTTTCCTTCGATTGATATTCCAATACAGCGGGGTTGATTTCCCGGCGTTGGCGGATCATCCGGACGCCGTAGCCTCTGACGGTGAATTCGCTGTATGTCACTTCCCTGTCATCGTTGACAGTCGGCATAAATGCGCCGCCGAAAACGTTTGTGAGCGGCGCCTCGGTGCCGCTATCGAACTCCAGGCGATAGAGGTTAAAGATGCCGGTGCGGTCGTCGGCCCAGTAGAGCGCCCTGCCATCTGGTGAATATACGGGATCGCGCTCGTCGGCTTCGGTGGCGACGAGCGCCTCCCAACGGCGGCTCTCGAGGTCGTAGCGGTAGATGTCTCTCTGGGCGAGCCGGGCGGTCGAGCAGACAATCCGGTTTCCGTCGGGGGAGAACCCGGGTCGGAATATCTGAGTCCCGTCGTCGAACTCGGTCAGGAGTTTATAGGTTACATCGGAAGATAAATCCTTTTCATCAAGGTTGTCCGGCAGTTCAACCATGGCCAGATTCTGATTGCCGGCGCTGTTGTGCACCGCCACCAGCCGTTTGCCGTCGGGTGAGAAGGACGGCGCGCTGAGCCGGGCATCGCGGGTCAGGCGGATCTCCAGTTTGTTGTCCAGATCCCACAGGTAGAGGTCGTCGAAGTGCGAGCCCTTCCGGTTGGGACCCTTCTGCCTGGCGTAGGCGATATAGCGGCCGTTGTGTGACCAGGAGATCGGTCCCCGGACCGGGCTGCTGACCTTGATGATACTGTCATTTGCCACATCATGGATGAATAGTCTCCCCTGTGAGAGATAATCCTTTCCCTGGTTTGATATGAAGGCGATACGCTTCCCGTCGGGCGAGAAGGTAGGGTAAAGGTTGCCGAATCCCCTGTCGCAGACCACTTCGCCGGTGACATAGTTATCACGGATGGTAGAGGTGCGCGCCCGGTAGTCCTCGGTTATCGATCTCTTCCAGGCGTTATGTAGCCCCTGCCCCGAGAGACCGAGGACCCGTCGGCAGGCGCTGCTGAGGCTCAGGCGCAGGGGACTGCGCATCGAGCGGGTCAGGTCGGCTATGGCCTCGTCCCCCCAGATGTCGGCGATATAGCGCACCAGGGCATAGCCCTGGTTATAGACGGTCTCGTTGTGATAGGAACTCCTGCCGAAGACCTCCATCTGCCCCAGGGTCAGCAGCTTGTCGTCGAGGGCACGCGCGCGGAGGATCATATCGCGGTGGCTGTCCCACCAGTCGTGTCCGAGGCCGCGTGTCTGGAACTGGGCGGTGCCCTCGGCGAACCACATCGGTATCACCGTCGTCGCCACCGGCCAGGAGGCTATCCGGTTGGGGTAGCCGTAGAGCACATCCGGTCGCTTTTCAGGCTCGTAGCCGATGAACTGGAGGTAAAACCCCGGCATCCAGCGGGGGCTCTTCCGTGCGGATCCAAGCTGGATCATATGCGTGAACTCGTGTGTGGCAACAT
>MWJR01000342.1 GCA_002127415.1 Calditrichaeota bacterium AABM5.125.24 | reverse complement strand
TCCCGGCGGAAGATCCCCGCTATATCGTTCTGGTGGTGATAAATGACCCGAACGGTCCGTTGGGTGAACATACCGGCGGCAGCGTCGCAGCACCGATCTTCTGCAAGGTGGCCCGACGGATACTCGGGCTCAAGCCTGAACTGTGGCCCCTGGCACAGGCGGAAGTAGCGCAGAATGATGAGGAGCGGGTGGAAGTGCCCGACCTCAGCTTCTGCACGGTCAGTCAGGTGAAGCGGAATCTGCACGATGTTGGACTTCGTATGAAGTTCTACGGCCGTGGCAGCGTGGTCTACGATCAGATTCCTGCCGGGGGCGCACGGGTTTCACCTGGAGACCTCGTCCAGTTGACTCTGGGACCGTCAGATCTGTCCAAGGGTGCCACTGTCATTATGCCGCTTCTCACCGGCCTTTCCCTGCGCGATGCGGTCAAGAAGGTCACTGAAAAGGGGTTGGCGGTTCAGATAAAGGGGACCGGTCGTGTGGTAAGACAGTTGCCTTTGTCGGGGGCAAGTGTTCCTGTCGGTGAAGTATGCTCTATTGTTGCCAAGGGGTGACACGATTATTAACCATCAACCATCGACCATTGATGCGGCGAGGTAATCGGGCTTGTCTCAAGCCCGATGGTTGGGGTTGGGACAACCACAACTACAATATCCTTATACGAAATTTTTTTCAAGCATAGTTATAACCATCGACAATTGATCATTGAAATCAATTCAATTCTGAACCAGATCGGCGTAATTGAGACCAGAGGCGATCTTCCCGCTCAGGTGAGTGGAATAACACAGGACTCGAGGCTGGTTCAACCTGGTTACATCTTTGCGGCCAGGTCCGGCAGCACAGTTTGTGGGGTTGATTTCATTCCTGCAGCGGCGGACCGGGGCGCGATAATTGTGATCACCGACGAGATTCTGCCAGACATTTGTCCTCTGCCGTCGGTTAGGGTGACTGATTTCCGCCAGGCGCTGGTCAGGCTCTCCAAGGCGGTTTACGGTGATCCGTCGGCGTGCCTCAACCTGATCGGCGTCACCGGCACCAATGGGAAGACCACCTCGGTTCATCTGATCAGATCGATACTTGAGGCGGCTGGTGAGCGGTGCGGTCTGATCAGCACCGTGGGATACGATACAGGTCAGAGGCATCTCGACGCACCGCTCACCACCCCGGATATCGACCGGCTGTGTGAGCTTCTGAGGGAGATGGTGGATGCGGGATGTCTCTGGGCCGTGATGGAGGTTTCATCACACGCCCTGGTTCAGGGAAGGGTTGAAGGATTGAACTTTAATGCGGCCGGGTTTACCAATCTCACCCGGGACCACCTCGATTTCCACGGCAGCCTTGAGGCCTATGCCGCCGCAAAAGCAAAGCTTTTCAATATGATGGATCCGGATGGAGCTGCGGTCATCAACATTGGCGACCCGTGGGGTAAAGCTATGGTCGAGGCAGCTTGCGGGACGGTCACCACTTACGGTATGGAGGGTGCCGGCGGCGATTTAACCGTCACGTCGCTCGAGCATTCGCTCGATGGTGGACAGTTTCGGCTTGACTGGTCTGGAGGTTCAGCAAAGGTTCTGACGTCGTTGATTGGGGATTATCACGGTGAAAATATCGCCCTGGCAGCCGGAGTGGCGCTCGGTTTCGGAATCGACATTGGTGACATCTTGCGTGGGGTGGAGGCGTTGAAGATCATTCCCGGTCGTATGGAGGCGGTTTCCGTCGGACAGCCGTTTGCGGTGCTGGTTGATTACTCACACACACCCGACGCCCTCGAACGGGCGCTCAGCTCCCTGAGGCCGCTCTGCCGGGGGAGCATCATCGTTGTCTTCGGCTGCGGGGGGGATCGTGACCGCTCCAAACGACCGGAGATGGGTCGGGTCGCTTCGCGGTCCGCTGATCGGGTGATTGTCACGAGCGACAATCCCCGCAGCGAGGACCCGAAGGCGATTGCCGCTGATATTGCCAGAGGTAGGACGTCTGGCCCGGGCAGCTCTACTGAAGTAGAGCTCGACCGGAGGGCCGCTATCCACAAGGCCCTGTCGATAGCGGATGAAGGAGATGCGGTGCTGATCGCCGGGAAAGGGCATGAGACATACCAGGAGATACAAGGTATAAGGCGCTCGTTTGATGATCGAATGGTGGCGTCTGAAGAGCTGGCTCGACTCGGATGGTAAATGAATGATGAACGATGGATGATGAATGACATTGATTCCTGACAACTGACAACTGATAACTGACAACTGACAACTGACAACTGATTTATGTTTTACCACCTGTTGTTTCCGCTGAGTGAGTATATCTCCGGGTTCAACGTATTCCGTTACATAACCTTTCGTGCCGGGGCTGCCGCAGTCACCGCCCTGTTGGTGAGCTTTATCGTGGGTCCTATTGTAATCCGCTGGCTAAAGAGACACGATATGATCGAGGAGATCCGCGGGGATGGCCCACCCACACATCAGGCGAAGGCTGGCACACCGACAATGGGAGGGCTTATCATTCTGACGGCGCTGCTGAGTGGAACCCTGCTGTTCGCCAGGCTCGACCACCCCCACGTATGGGTTCTGGTCGGCGCTACGGTCTGGATGGGTGTTGTGGGTTTTATCGACGACTGGCTGAAAACGAACAGTGACAAACGCGGTTTGATTCCCAGATATAAGCTGATCGGCCAGGTGACACTCGGGCTTATTATAGGACTTTTGCTCTATTTCTACCCGGAGGCTTTTTCCGAGCAATTCGCAGTGCACCGAACCCAATCGACCCTCCCGTTTCTGAAGAACCAATTCCTCGATTTCGCGCTGTTCGGTATCGGCGCCTTTTTCGTTCTTATGACAATTCTGGTTGTGACCGGGACCTCGAACGCCGTCAACCTGACCGACGGCCTGGACGGTCTGGCCATCGGCTGCGTGGGGATTATGGCGGTGGGTTTCGCGTTGCTGTCGTATGTCAGCGGGCACGCGCTCTTCAGCAGCTACCTGAACATCATCTTCCTGCCGGGCTCGGGTGAGATAACGGTCTATTGTGCGGCGCTGCTCGGTGCGGCGCTCGGCTTCCTGTGGTTCAATGCGCCCCCGGCCCAGGTCTATATGGGTGACACCGGCGCACTGGCGCTGGGAGCCGGTCTGGGCACCTCCGCCATATTGATAAAAAAAGAGCTGTTCCTGTTGATGCTGGGGGGGCTGCTGGTCGCCGAGGCTCTGTCGGTTATCATCCAGCGATCATACTTCAAATTCACCCGTCGCCGCACCGGTGAAGGGGTTCGTGTCTTCAAGATGGCGCCTATCCATCACCATTTCGAGATGATAGGCTGGCCGGAATCGCGGGTGGTCATACGTTTCTGGATCATCGGGATACTGCTGTTGTTCCTCACGATGACTACTTTCAAGGTTCGATGATTCAATTGACAATTGACAATTGACAATTGACAATTATTCGACCGTTCACGTGGTGGGACTCGGGCGCAGCGGACTTGCAGCGATCGGGCTGCTGCAGAGACAGGATTGTAAAGTGGTCGGCAGTGACAAAGAGGATTTACCGGAGCTGAGACAGGCTGTCACCGAGCCTGCAAATAGTGGAGCACAGATTTTCCTGTGTGGGCACGATGAGGCGCTCAAGGTCAAGGTGGACCTGGCGGTTGTCAGTCCGGGGGTTCCGCTGGACGCACCCGTGGTCACAGAGCTGCGCCGGCAGGGGGTTCCGGTAATTGGCGAGGTCGAGTTGGGGTGGCGGCACTCCCGCGGCCGGTTTGCGGCTGTGACCGGCTCAAATGGAAAGACCACCACAACCGCGCTGCTGGGTGAGATCTTCGCAGGCACCGGCAGACCCGCCTTCACCTGCGGCAATATAGGTCTGCCTTTGTCGGAGGTGGCCGACAGAACAACTGACGACTCGCTGCTTTCGGTAGAGGTGTCGAGCTTCCAACTCGATACTATTGTTGACTTCAAACCGGATGTAGCTGTTCTGTTAAATATATCCCCCGATCACCTCGACCGGCACGGCGGGTTGGATGAATATGCACGGGCAAAATCGCGGCTGTGGATGAACCAGAGCCGGGACGACTGGCTGATTTATTTTGCCGATGATCCGGTGGTGGTTCGACTGGTTGAGAGCTCCGGCTCCGGTAAGTTTCCCTTTTCCCTGGAGCGGCGGTTTTCTCCCGGTGCCTATCTCGATGGTGAGCAGCTTGTGGTTCGGCTTCCGGATGGTGAGGAGTATCGCCTGGAGCGTAACAAACTGCGGCCGCCGGGTCGTCACAACGCTGCTAATGCTCTGGCTGCAGCAGGGGCTGCGCTGTTGCTGGGCGTTGAGCCTGAGGTTGTCACTGCCGGGGTGGAGGGCTTCCATGGTGTTCCTCACCGGTTTGAGACTGTCCGCGAGCTTGAGGGAGTGGTCTGGATTAACGACTCGAAAGCGACCAATGTGGATGCCGGACTGCGAGCCCTGGAGGCTGTCGGGCGACCGGTTGTCCTCATCGCCGGCGGGAGGGCTAAAGGTGGTGGTTTCAGCGGGCTGAAGACAGCTCCGGCGGGACAAGTCAGGCGAATGATTCTGATCGGCGAGGCAGCCGCTGAGATCGAGCGTGACCTCGATCAATTCGCGCCTATTGAACTCGCGGATACTATGGCTGATGCCGTTAAAAGGGCGCGACTGGCGGCGCAACCCGGCGATGCAGTTCTGCTGTCACCTCTGTGCGCCAGCTTCGATATGTTCCGTAACTTCGAGGAGAGGGGTAACATATTCAAGCAACTTGTGATGGAGCTGTCGTGAGGGGACAAGTTGTAAAGCGTGGTCAGCCCTCCGCATCGGACCGCAGAGGTTTGTCTTCCACCAGCCGGGTGTCATTGCGAGCGAAGCGAGCCAAAACATCAAGTCCATCAATCTCTGAGGCCGGCTATAGAGGTCTGACGACACAGTCGGGCTGGTGTGGTCACGGCGATGACATATTGCTGCTCACCGCACTGGTTCTGACGGCGGCAGGACTTGTGATGGTCTATAGTGCCAGTCTGTTTGTTGCTACCAGCCACGCACAGGTTGACTGGTTCTTCTTCGGCAGGCAGTCACGGTTTTTGATTGTGGCGCTGCTGGCGCTGCTGGTCGGGATGTGGGTGGACGTGCGGCACTATAGACACTGGGGGACGCCGTTCCTCATCGGGGTCTCGCTGCTGATGGTGCTGCAGTTGACTACACCTATAGGATATGCCGCAGGTGGAACGCGCCGCTGGGTGAGATTTGGGCTGTTCAATCTACAGACCTCTGATGTCGCTCGCTGTTTGGTTGTGATCTTTCTTGCGAAGGTGTTGACGGACAGACCCGAGATAGTGCGTCGGTTTCCGCCGGATGGCCGACTGATCAAGGTATTGGCTCTGGTGGCGGTGCCGTTGGTGTTGACCTGTCTGCAGCCTGACCTTTCGGGGGCTCTGATGATGGCCCTGATAGCCGGACTGCTGTTCTTCATCGGAGGGCTGCGGCTGCGCTATCTGGCGGGATTTGGACTGGCTGCCGTTCCGACCGTTGCCTTACTTGCGTTCAGAACACCATATCAGCGTGAACGCGTGCTGGGATTTATCGGACGACTGTCGGACGGAACCGGTGATAATTATCAGTCCCTGCAATCCCTGATCGGTTTCGGCCGGGGTGGAATCCTCGGTGTCGGATTGGGACAGGGTAAGCAGAAGATGTTATTCCTGCCCGAACCGCATACCGACTTCATCTTCTCTATCATAGGCGAGGAGTTGGGGTTGATTGGTGCGATCGGCGTGCTGCTGGCGTTTCTGGTGCTGTTCGTCAGAGCCTTTAGAATCTGTCTGAAACAGACCGACCGCTTCAATTTCCTGCTTGGTTGTGGGTTGATCGGCTCCATACTGCTCTTCTCCCTTGTGAATATGGGTGTGGCGGTAGGCGTCCTGCCGGTGACCGGGCTTCCGCTGCCGTTCATCAGCTCCGGAGGAACCAGCCTGGTGGTTTCGCTGTGGAGTGTTGGGGTGTTATGGAATCTTTCGCGACGGATTGAATGACAATCGATCCGGCATCTGCCGGAACAATCGAAAACTGATAATTGAAAACTGAATTGCGGCTTGCGGTAGGTGGGGGCGGCACCGGGGGGCATGCGATTCCGGCGTTGGCGATCTGCCGGGCGATCAGGTTCCTCAGGCCCGATGTTGAGATTCTATATATAGGCGCGCGAG
>MWJR01000243.1 GCA_002127415.1 Calditrichaeota bacterium AABM5.125.24 | reverse complement strand
CTGCAGCGGCAGATTGTCAGCCGTCTCCTCGACGCCACCCGCTCGGTCCGCGAGCGGGAATACAGCCGGCGGCGGGAGAGCCGGGTCGGAGTCAAACTCACCCGCAGGTCGCCGCCGACTCTGAAGCTCGACACCGACCTCCAGCGGCTGCGACGTGACCTGCTCCGCGCCCTCCAGGAAGGCTACACCCGCGACTACCGTCGGCTCATCCGCGACTACTTCCAGGCCCTGGAGAGCTCCGCTGCAGAATAATAGTGCTGACGACATAATGGCTCACTAAACTGAAATCTTCCATCAGCCGGCGGATTATTATAACGATGGCTGAAAAAAATTTCGCATAAGGATATTGTAGTCGGGGCTGAGGACAGCCCCGACTACTGTCATGTCAACCACATAATGTCTCATAATATGACAATAGTTGGACAACTGGCTGATCCCCCCTGACCCCCCTTATTAAGGGGGGAAGAGAAGGGGGGATATCAATCATTGCAGTATCACGCCTGACTGAATATGAGCCGTCATTTTACACTTGACAGAACACTACAGCTAAGTTACGAAAATACTCTCAAGCATTGTTATAACAGTTTCAGTCTACGTTACAATATTGGCGTCCCGAAGGTTCGCTGTGTCCGCCGAGCCGGGTTCTTGGGCCCTGCCGGAAGAATATGGTAGGCCCGACACTCCCCAGCCTTCGCTGGGGCAGGCCCTGTCGGGCAAATGTGCGGCAAGAGTGCCGCACCTACCAGGAATTATATGGCGTCAGGTTGAGAACCTGACGCCGCGAAACACGGATGGCAAAGCTGCCCGCGTGATGTCTGTCACCCGGATATTTGATGGTTCCTCCCACACGATATAGCGAGGAACCATATTTGTTATGTTACTGTTATTACTATCATTGCGAGGAACGAAGTGGCGAAGCAATCTAATCAACACAAATACTTGAGATTGCTTCACTTCACTCGCAATGACAGCGATTACTTAACGAAGTAGTGATATATGGCATATCGGGCCGTGAGGTCGTGCATTTGCCTGATAGTCGTTTGTCCAGTGGCGAACATAGCTTCACCTGGGATGCATCAGACCATCCGGCGGGAGTATATCTGGCGGTGCTCACAGCGGGGGATGTCAGGCAGGTCAAGAAGTTGGCATTAATCAGGTAGAAGTGACAAAGTGACAAAGTTACATAGTGATAAAGTGCCTGTGAGAAAGGGTCGACTATCTGGTCGACCCTTTCTTTTTCCCCGGTGGCGCGGACAGTTGCCCGCGTCCGCCACAGACGAATTAATTGAATAAGTAGGCTGGACAGTCCTGTCCCGCCTGACCCGACAGGACTGTCGGCTCTAACCGTTGTCAAAAATTATCTGCACTTAGTAGTAATTACCTGCTGGCATCCCGAAGCTTCGGGATAATCCCGCAGCGCTGTGAAGAGGCTTACTCCTTCAACTATTTTGTCCCCTCTTCAGCCTCCCCTACTGGTTCCTCCTCGACCGCTTCAGGCGCTTCAGTGGCGTAGCCCTCTTCGGTTCGAGACTGCTCCACATCCGCCAGACGGGTAGCGTTCTTAAATGCCTGATCAGCACGCATTATGGCGAATTCGGCCTTCTTGCTGGCTTCTGAGTAATTCCCCTGCTCGCTCAACATCTTGGCTTCCTGCAGGAAACCACGGGCCTTATCGAACAGTTTAGGTGAGCTGTCCTCAGCTCCGGCTTCCATCGCCCTCTTGATGGCGTCCTCAGCAGCCATTATCTTCGCCTCCGGCGGCTTCCCGCAGGCTGTCAGCAGCAGGCAGCAGCTTACCGCCATCAGCAAGACCGGAATGATCCAGCGACCACTCTTCATAAGCCTCTCCTATTTGAATCCCTGTCTGTAATTATCCTGTTACCCCCACAAGTTCTCATTGTATAAATTTTTACCCCCCTTGTCAAGACCCTTTAAACCTAAAGTCAACCTTATCTCTCGACCCATTCGAACCTCTGCTGACAATATCACCGCCTCAAATCTCCTGGTGCGGCAAATTTTGCCCCCGAGGACGACCAATTCGAGGCTGCGCCTGCCGCACTCAAGCCACTCATCCTGACTGCATCTCCTTGTTTATCAATGCAATAGAAAACAACAGAGACGTGGCACACAGGTTGCTTCAAATCGGATAGGATAAACCGAAATAGGTTGAAGAATGATAAAAGGGATCTACCACGCAGCCGCCGGAATGCTGCCGCGGATGACCCAGCTCGACACGGTCAGTAACAACCTTGCCAACGTCAACACCACCGGATTCAAGGCTAACAGGCGCTACTTCCGCACCACCCTCAACAACCTGCTTCTGCAGGGGGGGCCTCACGGCGAGCCGATCAGGTTATCCGAAGATAAATACTACCTGGCCACCGACTTCTCACAGGGGCCGCTGGTCGAGACCCGCAACCCGCTCGACATCGCCATAAACGGCAGCGGCTTCTTCGTGCTCGAAACCGGCGATACAGAAAGCTACACCCGCAACGGCAACTTCACCATCAACAGTGAGGGCGAGCTGGTCAATCACCTCAACTACCGGGTGATGGGCGAGGAAGGCCCGATAACAGCGGTGGGCAGAGAGGTCGTCATCCGCGAAACCGGTGAGGTCTTCGTGGACGGACGGCTGGCCGGCACCATCAGAATCGTGGACTTCGAAGAGCCCTATCGCCTCAGGCGTAACGGATACGGTTACTTCATACCCGTGCAGGGCTCTGAGGCCATCCAGGCGGAACAGTTCGGGGTTATGCAGGGACACCTCGAGAACTCGAACGTCAATCCGGTCGCCGAGATGGTCCGTATGATCGAACTGAACAGGAGCTACGAGTCTTGCCAGAGGGCCATACATGCCCAGGATGAGACGCTGAAGCTGGCGGTCAACGAGCTGGCCAGATCCAGATAAATCCACCAATTGGCTTACTACAAAGGCTCTTAAAGGTCATTATTAAGGTCATAATAGAGGTGAGGAAGAGATGATCCGCGCACTCAACTCCGCTGCCTCGGGAATGTTCTCGCAGCAGCTACTAATCGACAATATAGCCAACAACCTGGCTAATGTGAACACCACCGCTTTCAAGCGTTCGCGGGTGGAGTTCCAGGACCTGATCTACCAGACGTTGAGGTCCAGAGGTGCAACGCAGCAGCTGGGCGCAGCGCTGCCGACCGAACTCCAGATCGGACACGGCGTGCGCCCGGTCGCCATCCAGAAGTGCTTCGAGCAGGGGAATATCCTGCCCACCGGCAACCCCCTGGATCTGTCGATCGACGGCGAGGGGTTCTTCCAGATAACCCGGCCGGATGGAACTGCCTTTTACACCCGCGACGGCTCGTTCAAGATCTCACAGGACGGTGAGATTATCACCTCCGACGGCTACTTCCTCGAACCGTCGATCACCATCCCGACCGATGCGATGGAGATCGCCATCGCACGCGACGGCACGGTATCGGTGATCCTGATCGGCGACATCGAGCCGCAGATCGTTGGTCAGATAGAGCTGGTCCGCTTTATCAACCCAGCCGGCCTTACCAATCAGGGTCAGAACCTGTATCGTGAGACCGTCGCTTCCGGGCCGCCTATACCCGGCACCCCGGGACTGGAAGGTTTGGGCCAGGTGTCGCAGGGCTATCTGGAAAACTCCAACGTTCAGATCGTCGAGGAGATGGTGGCGATGATCGTGGCTCAGCGCGCCTATGAGGTGGCTTCAAAGGCGATCCGGACCTCCGAGGATATGCTCTCCATCGCAAACCAGCTCAAGCGGTAACCTCTGATGACGGCTCTCGGAACCCTTTGTCTGCTGACGATCTTCGTCAATACCTGCGCTGACCGAACGGCTGAGGCGACATCCGCCGCAGCCTCTCACTACGACTCGCTGCTGGCCGGAAAGACCATCAGCCATCAGATTGATGTGCGGCACTGCCCACAGGTTCGGGCTGAGGCGTTCAGCGTTACGGGGGTCCGTGGCGACGAGGGGGTGTTCCTCCCGCGCGGCACCAGACTATGCTGGGTGGATGTGATTGCCGACGGCCGCCAGCGAACCCTGCCGGTGACACTGAAGATAAGACCGGTTGAGCTGGTTCCGGTGGCCGCCTGCGATATACCGGCCCGGACGGTGATAAATGACACACTGGTCTTGTGGCGGGCTCTACCCACTGACAGGCTGGGTGCGGCGCAGCTGCCGACCCCTGACCGGCTTGGCGGGCTCTGGTCGAAGTTCCATGTCCCCAGCGGCTCGATCCTGACTATGCAGCGCCTGACAGAGGTCCCTGCGGTTAAAGTCGGTCAGAGACTGGAGATTGTGAGTCGAAAGGGACATGTGGAGGTCCGCACCGCTGGACGCGCAATGGAGGATGGAAGGATCAATCAGAAGGTCAGGGTATTGAACATCGCCACCGGCCGGCACCTGAAGGGGAGGGTTGAGATGGGCGGGGTGGTGGTAGTGGAGTGATTATGGAAGAGCGAAATCAGAAGATCCTGGTGATGATACTTCTCACCCTACTGGCGCTGGCGGCGATCGCCGCGGCTCAGGAGCCGGTCTCTTCACACCCGCAGTCTCTGTTCGCTGACAAGCGCGCCTTCCAGGTCGGCGACGTTGTCACAATTCTGCTGATGGAATATACGAAAGGGTCGAACGAGGCCACCACCGACAACGATTTCGAACATCGGATTGATATCAGTAATTCGGCCACCGGAGCGCTCGATTTCATCCCCGGACTGGGGCTCGACGCCGGCATAGACAGCGACCAGCGCGCCAGAGGGAGCACTACCCGCGAGGGATCACTGAAGGGAAAGATATCGGCCCTGGTGATCGAGGTTCTGTCGAACGGGAATCTGCGTCTGGAGGGGCAGCGGACTGTGGAGGTCAACGGCGAACAACAGCTCACCATCCTGACCGGCATTGTCAGGTCGAGCGACATCCGCGCCGATAACACGGTCTATTCATACCTGATTGCCGATGCCGCCATCACCTGCCGCGGCAAGGGGGTGGTCGATCAGGCCACCAGGCCGGGGATACTCTCCCGCATCATCGGCTGGCTGTTTTAAGAGGAAAATCTCACGCAAAGGCGCAAAGACGCAAAGATGCAATTTAACAAGAGAACCAGAACACATCTCCTGAGCGTGCTGTTGCTGCTGTTCCTTGCGACCGGGCTGATTGCTCAGGTTCGGGTTAAGGACACGGGACGGCTGGCCGGTCTGGGCGGCATCCGCCTCATCGGCTACGGACTGGTGGTGGGGCTCGACCGAAGCGGTGACAGCCAACGGTCGCTCTTCACCAACCAGTCGCTGGCCAATATGCTCGAACGGTTCGGCCTGGCGGTCGATGGGGAGAAGGTCAGGGCCAGGAATGTGGCGGCGGTGATGGTTACCGCTGACATTCCGCCCTTCAGCCGGGCTGGCAACCGGTTCAACGCGACCGTCTCATCAATGGGGGATGCCAAGTCGCTTCAGGGCGGCGTGCTGCTGCAGACGACCCTGTCCGATATCGCAGGCGAGGTCTGGGCCGTAGCTGCCGGCCCGCTGACCATCGGGGGGTTCAACATCGAGACCGGCCTGGCGACCGTCCGCCGCAACCATCCCCTGGTCGGACTGGTGCCCAACGGGGGCAAACTTGAACGTGACACCGGTTCAGGACTGATAGATTCCACCCGGCTGACCTTCATACTGCGCCAGGGTGACTTCACCACCGCCCGGCGCATGGCTGAAGCCATCAACCTGCACTTTGGAGCGGAACTGGCCGCCGCCGTTGATGCCGCATCCATCGATATAGCCGTGCCGGATGAATTCGCCTCACCCGACAGGGTCGTCACCTTCATCGCCGAACTCGAGAGCATCGAGTTCGAACCCGACATAGCCGCGCGGGTGGTGATCAACGAACGGACGGGAACCATAGTCATCGGCGAGAATGTCAGCCTGTCCTCGGTGGCAGTGTCACACGGCCCGCTGGCCGTCACCATCAGGACTACACCGTTGATCAGCCAGCCGATGCCCTTCGCACGCGGCGAGACCCGCGTCGAGCAATACCAGGAGGTGACCGTGGAGCAGATCGGTATGGGGGTGGTGGCTATGCCGGCTGCCGCGACCGTCGGCGACATCGCCACAGCCCTGAACAGTCTCGGTGTCACACCAAGGGATATTATCGCCATCTTCCAGGCGCTGAAGGAGTCGGGGGCTCTGCGCGCCGAGCTGGTCATCATATAGAGTGGTGCGCCGGTGAACATCAACGCCAACGCCGTCCAGACGGGAGCGCCGACTGCGGCAAAGAGTTCGCAGCTCGACCAACACAAGCTTCGTGAGGCCTGCCATGACTTCGAGGCCCTGTTTATGGCCCAGATGTTGAAGGTGATGCGGCAGACTACGGCTGGTGAGGCCGGAGGGCTGGCCCTGAACGAAGGCAATCCACTGCAGGATATGTTTGACTGGGAGCTGGCAAAATCGCTCAGCGAACGGAGCCCGCTCGGGGTCAGTGAAGCTGTGATGAGGAGCCTCTCCCTCCATGACCACGCTGATACCGAGGCCCCGGGTCATCCCGATGCTCCAGCCGGGCTGGTGAACCGGCCGTCACCCAGGATTGAGTCCATAATCGAGCGCGCCGCATCCCGTCACCGTCTCGACCCTGAGCTCATCCGGGCGGTTATCACCTGCGAGTCGGGTGGCGACCGGCGGGCCGAATCACCCCGTGGCGCCAAGGGCCTTATGCAGTTAATGGACTCAACAGTCACCGAGATGGGGGTCTCAGATCCATTCGACCCCCGGGCCAACATTTACGGCGGAACAGCCTACCTGAGGCAACTGCTCGACCGATACAGCGGCAATATGGAACACGCCCTGGCCGCCTACAACGCCGGCCCGGCCGCAGTTGACCGCTGGGATGGCATACCACCTTACCCCGAAACACAAAGATACGTGCGAGACGTGCTTTCAATATATCACAGCCGCGGAAGCAGGGGGTCCACACACACCCAGGCAGGGCGGAACTCCTTGCCCGTCATCACTGCCGAGGGTGCAGGGAAATCACCACCCCTGACACCGTAACTTTCAGGAGCAAATAATGAACGACCTGATCGAACAGCTGATCGATCTTATCCGTCGAGAGGAGGAAATCTTAGAGCGGTTTCTCGATTGCCTCGACCGGCAGAAAGGGTTCATCGTCCAGAATAAGGTCGATGAATTCGACCAGACCGTGCGCGAGGAGGAGGAACTCATCGAACAGATACGCGCAAACGAAGAGGCCAGAATGGCTCTGGTCAAATCGATCGCCACCACCACCGGCTCAAAGGAGGACGAGCTGACCCTGACCAGACTGATTGAGTTGAACCTGGGCGAATCGTCCAGCGATCTTAAGAATCTGAAGCGGGGTCTGGCCGGATTGGTGGAGCGGATCAAGCGCGCCAACCGGGTCAATCAGTATCTGATCCGGCGCTCCCTCTCCTTTGTTCAGAAGAACATCGACTGGTTCATCGACGAAGGCAATCTGAATGTCATCTACGGACGTGATGGCAATCAGCGGGTAAAGGACGTCGGTAACCTGCTGGTGGATAAGACACTGTAGGCCGATGCCGACCATCAGTTCCATCCTTTCGCTGGCCAAGCGCTCCCTGCTGGCCAATCAGGGCGCGATGTCGGTGGCCAGCGACAACGTCAGCAACGTCAACAGCCCCGGTTACGCGCGCCGGCGTGCCGACCTGAGATCCGCTCAGACGCAGGATACCCCTTACGGAGGCCTGGGCAGCGGGGTTGAGCTGTTCGGGGTGAACAGCCTGCGCGACCCCTTCATCGAAGAGCAGCTTCGCCGGGAATTGGGGGACGAGGGGTGGTTCGATACGGGTCAGAAACAGCTTGATATTATCGAGGGGCTTCTTGGTGAGATCGGCGAGACCGGCATGAGCAACATCTTCAGCCGCTTCTGGAACGCCTGGCACGACCTGGCCAACGACCCGACCAGCACAGCCGCCCGAACTGCACTGCGCGAGACAACCAGCACGCTGATAGGCGGATTCAGGAATACGGGTGAACAGCTCGCCTTCAGAGCCGAACAGATCGACGCCGATATCGCCGCCAAGGCCTCGCGGGTGAATGAGCTGGCAGGCGAGTTGGCCCAGTTGAACCACGAATTCTCCCGCGCCAGAGAGACCCCTATGAGCCTGGAAGACCGCCGCACGCAGATCCTGGACGAAATGGCGCGACTGGCTGACATACAATACCGGATAGGGAATAACGGCATGGTCTCCGTGTTCATAGATGGTGCGGCGATTGTGATGGGAACGGACTGTCAGACCATCGCCGTCCGGGAGGGGTCAGGCGGCAAGGCCGCTCTGTTCATCGCGGAAGCATCTGATCGTCCGCTGGGTATCTCCGGCGGCGAGATCGGCGCCCTCTTCAGCGTTCGCGACGGCGAGCTGAACGAACTGCGCGAGCGGCTCGACGAACTCGCCCGAACCCTCGCCACCGAGGTCAACCGGATACACTCCACCGGCTACAGCCTCGAAGGTCAAACCGGCATCAATTTCTTCGATCCCGAAACCACCGGTATGGACGACATCGCCCTTTCGGATGAGATCGAACGCGACGCGGGCCTTATCGCAGCTTCGGCCGACGGCCTCCCCGGCGACAACCGGACCGCCCTGGCCATCGCCGAGCTGGAAAACGCAAATTTGATGAACGGCGGCAGGGAGACCATCGATCAGGCTTACGGCTCCATAACCGCCTGGTTCGGTTCCAGGGTAGCCGAACACGGTCTTCGAGCCGAAGGGGCCGGTTTGGCACTTGAACATATGGAGACCTGGCGCGAATCGGTCAGCGGGGTATCACTCGACGAGGAGATGGCCCAGTTGATACGGTTTCAGCACGCCTTCAACGCCTCAGCCAAACTGGTCGGCGCCGCCGATACCATGCTCCAGGCCATCATCGCGATGGCCGGGTAACGAAAGGAGTAATAGTTGAGAGTCACCCATCACGGCCTGGTAGAGCGGGTCATCGCCGGCATCCAGAACCGCGCCGAGCAGATAGGACAAGCACAGCAACGGGTGATGACCGGCCTCAAGGTTGAAAAGGCATCGGACGACCCCGCCGTCGCCGGGCAGATTCTGGCGCTACACGGTAGCATCAGCCGCAGCGAGCAGTATACACGCAACATCAAGAACGGCTTAGGGTCACTGAGAATGACTGAGGACGCACTGAGCCGGATAGGCGACATCCTGGTGCGGGTCAGAGCCGATGCAGTCGAAGGCTCCAACCAGGCGCTGTCATCCCAGGGACGGCGCGCCTTGGCCGAAGAGTTGGACCAGAAGCTGAGGGAACTGCTTGCCGTCGCCAATCAGCGCTACGGCAACCGCTATCTGTTCGGGGGAAGCGAGACCCGCCAGGCCCCTTACCAGAGCGCTGAGGGTGAAGACGGATGGCTGAGTGAGATTACGCCAACTTCTGAAGAGCCCTCAACCCAGATCGAGCTGATATTCGGTGAGGGCGAGCGCGTCGAGGTATCCATCGGCAGCTCGGATGTCTTTGATCTCAGCGAGGGGGAGAACCTCTTCTCAATCCTCTTCGACCTGAGGCAGGCCCTTGACGACGACGACCCGGAAGGAGTTGGCGGGGTGCTGCAACGGCTGGATGAGGCCATCGACCGAATCAACGCCACAACCGCTATGGTCGGTGCGCGAATCAACCGGGCCGAAACGCTGCTCGAACGCCTCGCAAACCTGGGTCAAAGCTACACGGAGCAGGTCTCCGATCTGGCCGACGTGGATATCGTCGAAGCGGTAACCCGTCTGAACGAAGAGAAGGTCTCATACGAACTGGCTCTACGCACCGGCGCCAAGGTCATTCAACCGAGCCTGGTCAACTTTGTCTATCTCTAATATGATCTCAGGCAGACCGGACACTCATGTCCGGTCCATAATAGAGCCATACTAAAAATAGGAGCGGCTAATAATGCCCCTCATACCTGCATCACAGAACGGTAAAGACTTCCAGCCCGACTGCAGCGTCATCATCCCGGTCTATAACGGGCTGGAATATACCAGCAACTGCATCCGGAAGCTGCTGGACGACGAGAGCGCCGCAACCTTTGAGCTGATCGTGGTCGACAACGGCTCGACCGACGGGGTTGAACACTATCTGAGGTCGCTGCAGGACAAGCTCACCCTCATCACCACGGGCCAGAACATCGGCTTCGCCCGCGCCAACAACCTGGCGGCGGGGCGGGCTTGCGGCAGGTATCTGATCCTGCTGAACAGCGACACCATCCCGGAACCGGGCTGGCTGGACGCAATGGTTCGTGCCGCCGAGTCGGATGATGATATAGCTATAATCGGCGCCAGGCTGCTGTATCCCGAAAACCGTCTGATTCAGCACGCCGGGGTGGCCTTCACTGACGACCTGAAGCTGCTGCACCTGTATGAAGGATTTCCGGAAGATCATCCCGCCGTCAACCGGCGCCGGGATTTCAGGACCGTCACCGCCGCTTGTATGCTGGTCAAGTCCGACCGTTATCACCAGCTCAACGGCTTCGATGAACGGTTCGTCAACGGGTTCGAGGATGTCGACTTCTGCCTGCGGGCCGGGGAACAAGGCTGGCGCGTGGTTTACGAACCGGAAGCTGTCCTGCTCCATCACGCAGAGGCATCACCTGAGCGGCATCAATTTGAGGAAGATAACAGCATACTTCTGACTAAGCTCTGGAGGCACAAGCTTACCCCGGACCTTAATCGATATCTGGCCGAAGATGGATTCCAGCTTGAGGACAGCAATGGATCATCCCGTATCGTCTCTCAGGGAGTCGATCTTAACAAACTGTTCGGTCAGGCCAGAGCAGTCCTGAAGGATGGAAGGCCGGGTGAGGCGCTGGAGCGCTACCTGGAAATCTATAGGCTCGCGCCGGTAGAAGCGACTGCGCTTCGATACCTGGCCGAGATATATGAACGCCGCGGCGAGCTCGACCGGGCCGCAATGATGCTGCTGCGCCTGTCCCGCCTGCAGCCTGAGGCTGAGGTGTTGATGAAACTGGCCGACAACGCCCTTAAGCGCAAGGACTACGACCGGGTTAAACCAATCGCACAAAAGGCGTTTGAACTGGCCGCCCCGGACAGCGATCTACGCCTTGAAGCGCTGGCAATTATGGGCGATGGAGCCTTCAAGTGCGGCACTCCGGATACCGCCGCCGGGCATTATGAACAGGCGCTGGCTGAAGACCCGTTCCACCTGAGAGCTCTGATCGGACTGGGAACGGTGACCCTGTCTCGCGAAGATTGCCGGGGGGCCCTGGAGCTCTTCGAGAGGGCCCTGGCGGTTAATCCTCACCACGGACGGGCCATTCTCGGCAAGGGGCTGGCCTGTGTGGGGCTGAGCCGCCGTCAGGAGGCAGCCGATCTCATCACCCAGGCGTTCACCATCGACCCCGACAACAGCTGGGCCCTGGCATCGGTGCTGCCGCTTCTGTCCGAACAGAGGCGACTCGATCAGGCTGACCTGCTGCTGGAGAACTACATCAAGCGCTATCCCGACGATCCGCCGATGCTGCTGGCCCGGGCTGGTATCGCCTATGCCCTCGGGAACTATAACCTGAGCCGCAAGCTGCTCGACCAGGTCATCGCTGATAACCCGGATTACCCGGGAGCCGTCGATCTGGACCGGGAACTCCGTCGGTCACAACAGCAGCCTTCTTTGGTTGCGGAACCGATTCCGGTCTGATGCCGGAGGCCTCGCCCTATGCCGCCGCAGTAGTCCAGCTCGCCCGTCTCGGCGACCTGGTGCAGAGTTGGCCGCTCATCTGCCGCCTGAGACAGATGCACGGCCCTGGGCGAACCGCATTAACGGTTGATGAACAGCTGGAAAGCCTGGCAGGGGTGATGGTCGGCTCAGGCAACGTCACCACTTTGCCCGCCAGAAGGCTGCTCGCCACCTGCCGGTCAGACAACATCCGGGAGGCCTGGCGAGCGGTGTCACTCCTCAGCCGCCGGTTCGGGGGGATCGCGGCTGATCGGGTAATCAACCTGAACTTCCATCCCCCTTCAGCGGCGGTGGCCGAGGCTATCCCGGCTCGGGAGAGGTTGGGCGCCAGGTGGTGTGATACTGTCTCGGGGAAACCATCAGACCCCCAGCTTCTGGAGCTGTTCCAGGCCACTACCGGGTTAAGGCGCGGGGTGCGGCATCTGTCTGACATCTGGCTCGAATATGCAGGCGAAAGCAGCGGGGAATACCCCTTCCATCCAATCCCCCTCAGCGGGGATCTGGTGGATAAAGGTGAAAACCTCCTGCGCAACTCCGGCATCGACCCCGGCGTGGGGCCGGTAGCCGTTATCCCCGGAGCCGGACTCAAGGCACGATGCTGGCCGGTGGAGCACTTCGCGCGACTTGTGGCAGTGCTGTCGAAAGAATTGCCGGTTGTCCTGGTCGGTTCCGCCACGGAGACCGATCTGGCTGATGAGATAAAGGCTCTATCAGGTGCCAACCCCTCGCGGGTGATCAGCCTGTGCGGGCAGACCGACCCCGCACTTCTGGCTGGCCTGTTGAGCTTATGCCGCCTGGTGATAGGGGTCGACACCGGGCCGCTGCACCTGGGAGCGGCTGTGGGCAGCAGGTGTCTGGGGATATACTCCGGGTCGATGTCCCACCGAGAGACCGGCCCTTACGGCACTGGACATATCGTGGTCACACCGGACGACCCGAACTATCCGTGCCAGGAATACGAGATGATGCATCCGAGGGGGAGGATGGGTATGGAGATACCGCCCCAACTGGTCATCGACGCCGCTTCATCGCTCATTCACGACAGTCAGCCTTCAGCCGACACGAGGACCCGCCTCTACCGGTCACAGTTGGGGCCGGACGGTTTGACCTGGCAACCGTTGGAGAAGCGACAAAATATTGATACAGAATTGGTAGTGGCGCGATCCCTGCTTTCGCAGGGACAGGTTCATCGCGCCCGCCGAAAATGTGCCATAAACACCACAACCAGTATAGAACCTGAGAATGAATAATCGACCACATAACAACATCTGGCTTAAGAATAGCAACCCGGAACTATGGGGAAGGATTATCTCCGCACCTGACGATCCGCGGCTGGAGCTCTTCCCGTCGAAACAAGGTGAGCCGACGCTTAAGGTAGGCACGATCCAGCTTCACAGCCGCTACGATCCCGTCCGTGAGGCGGAGCAGGTAGCGGGCCGGGCTCTCGATAGAGTCCCCGGCGACGCTGTGCTGGTCATCTGTGGTCTGGGGCTGGGGTATCTGGCCCAAGCGGTGCGCAGGCGTTTCAGCGGGCCTGTGGTGGTGGTTGAACCTGAACTGGCCATAGTCCGCGCTGCCGTCCAGTCTCGCAATCAAGAACACCTGCGGGATGCCACCCTCGCCTTCGGTCTGGCGGCTGATGAGGCGGTTGATAGTATAGAAAAGACTTGTGGAGGCGGCGCGGGATGGAAGCGGGTCAGAGTCATCCAGCATTCCCCCTCGGTCAAACTGAACCCGGACTATTGGACAGAACTTATCCGCCGCATCAACGCCCGACGCAACGCCGGAACCAAGGGGTTAGGCATACTGGTGGTGACCCCGATGTATGGGGGTTCGCTGCCGGTGGCGCGCTACTGCGCATCGGCCTTCGAGCGGCTCGGACATCGGGTAGAACTCCTCGACAACCAGATCTACGACCCCGCCCGCCGGCAGATCGAGGCTATCAGCTCCAACCGCCAGCACCGCGGCCAGTTGACCGGTATGCTGACGGCTCTTATGGCTGAGTCCATCACTGCCCGGGCCCTTGATCGCGCCGTCGATCTGGTCTTCAGTGTGGCGCAGTCCCCGATGACGCCGCCGGTGCTTAACGAGCTGCGCCGGCACCACATCCCGGTCGCCTTCTGGTTCGTGGAGGATTGGCAGCTGTTCAGCTACTGGCGCGAGTGGGCGCCGCTGTTCGACTATTTCTTCACCATTCAGAAGGGGGAGTTCCATCAGGCTTTGGACAGGATAGGGGTCAAACGGGTCCACTATCTGCCGCTGGCCGCCGACCCTGAAGTGCACCGGCCGCTCAAGCTGACCCCGGAGGAGCTGGCTGAATTCGGCAGCCCTGTATCCCACGTCGGGGCCGGCTACCGCAACCGACGGCAGGTATTCTCGGGGCTCACCGACCTCGACTTCAAGCTGTGGGGCAACGACTGGGAGGAGGACAGCTCGCTGGGGATGCTGCTCCAGCGCAGCGGCGAACGACTCTCCGACGAAGAGTGCGTCAAGGTATTCAACGCCACCAGCATCAACCTGAATCTCCACTCCTCCCCCTTCCACGACGGGGTCAATCCCGAAGGGGACTACGTCAACCCGCGCACCTTCGAGATTGCGGCCTGCGGTGCCTTCCAGCTCACCGATCGCCGAAAGCTGCTCGGGGAGCTGTTCGACACAGCTCGCACCGGCAACGAAACAGGCTCAACCGAGATGGTGACCTTCGCCCACGAAAGCGAATTGCGCGGATTAATCCAACACTACCTCGATCACCCGGACGAGCGGCGCCGGATCGCTGCGAGAGCCCGCCGACGCGTGCTGGCCGAACATACCTACGAGCTGCGGATGGCCGAGGCGCTGGACTTTATATACAGCTACGAGTCCACCCCCGCCAGCCGGATGCACCCGGACCACATAGACAACCTGCTGACCGACGCCGAGGAGGACGCCGAACTGACCGAGCTGCTGGGCCGCTTCCGGGATAAGGGGGTGGTAACCCTTGACGATATTGCAGACGACATCCGGCAACGCCACGGCGAACTGACCCGGGCGGAGGCCATCTTCATCCTGATGCACGAGTTCCGGCAATGGGCAAGGGAGAAGGAGCTGGTGTGAAGCGGGTTCTGGTGATAAACATCGCCCGGATGGGCGATCTGCTGCAATCATCCCCCCTCATCCGGGGGCTGAAGTCGTCGGGTGAGGAGGTCGAGGTCACTCTGTTGGTGTCGGCGGCCTTCCGCGACGTGGCGGTCGCCATCCCGGGGGTTGACCACCTGGTGAGCTTATCGCTGAAGGGGGTAATAGAGCCGCTCGCGCTGCCCAATTCCGGGATGCAGCCGGCCTACAGGCTGCTGAAAGGGCTCACTGATGAGCTGCAGAGCCGGCACTTCGACCGGGTCATCAACATCACCCACACCCACTACAGCGCTGTGTTGACGGCTCTGGCGATGGGGGCCGAGACCACAGGGATGAGCCTCGACAACCAAGGCTACCGGGTTGTTTATGGCGACTGGGCCAACTACTACTTCAATTCGTGCCTGAACCGCGCCTTCAACCGGTTCAACCTGGTCGATCTCCACTGCCGGATCGCAGGGGTCAAACCTGCCGGTCGGCTCTACATCAATCTCAGCGATGAATCACGCCGTGAAGCGGCGGATCTGATCGATGAGCTTCACCTGACCGGACGCCGTCTGGTCGGGCTGGTGCCGGGCGCTTCCACGCCGGAGAAGCAGTGGCCGGTGGAGCTGTTTGCCGAGGCGGTCAATGAGACTCTGCGGATGGTGGGGTTTATCCCGGTCATCTTCGGGTCACCGCGTGAAAGGGGGCTCGGCGACAGGCTGGCAGCGCTCCTCCCCGAGGCGGTGAACCTGTGCGGACGCACTACACCCATACAGTTGGCGGCGCTTCTCGACCGCTGCCAGCTCTGCATCACCAACGACACCGGGCCTATGCACGTGGCTGCCACGGTGGGAACACCGGTAATCGACATCTCGCTCGGCAGCGCCCTCTCACACGAAACTGCCCCCTACGGCGAGGGTCATATGGTGGTGGAGCCCTGCATCTCCTGCTATCCATGTCATCCCAAGCTCCGCTGCACGCATCTGAGCTGTCACCCTAAGATACCACCCTCAGTGGTGGCCCGACTCGCAGCCGCCATGCTGGATGGGAATCTTCCGGCTCGACTGCCTGACGACCCGGAGTTCGCGTCGGTCAACATCTTCCGCACCGGCTTCGACCCTGACGGCTGGTGGGAGCTGACCCCGATATTGCAACGACCGTTGACTCGAAAAGAGCTGTTCAACCAGGCGCTGCGTGAGATGTGGAAGCGGGCCCTCGATGGAATGCCACCCTGGGCACCTGAATATCACGAGATCGCCGCCCGGGCAGGCCTGGATCTTATAAGGAACTTCAATATAGAACCACAGATAACCTCAACCGATTGGGCGAACGCACCTTTGAGCGAACTGGTGTCTCTGGCTGATAATGGACTGAGCTCAGCGATGGAGCTGACACGTATCGGCGGCGACACATCGCAGATTGACCGGATCACCCGACTCGGTGCAAGGTTGAGGGAGACCGATCTGGGGCTGATCCGGCTCGGCTATGGAAACCCCGAGCTGATGCCTCTGGTGGCGCAGTTCACCTTCGGCAAGGATAATATGAGCGGCTGGCAACTGGCCTCACTGGCCCGGCAGACCGCGGAGCTTTACCGCAACCTGGCTGCCTGGGGACGAGCCCTCCCGGATTGGGTTGCAGCCCTCTCGTGGGGGGTAAAGCAGGCCGTTTCGGCTGAAGCGGCGGCTTAGAGAGGGGTCCCTTATGACGGACGAACGGACACCCGCCATCGAACTGAGCCCGCAGCTTCGCGAGCGGTGCCGTTATCCCCGCCTTCGCGGCGACACGGGTGTGGTGCTTATGGTCGATGCCGGCTACTTCATCCAGCGGGAATGCTTCAGGGCCTTCCAGCAGTGTGGCTGGCGGACGGTTCCAGTGCCGCTCGCCCCCCCGGACCAGTTCATAGAGAGGCTGCTAACCGCGGCCGTGTTCCATCGCCCCGACATCCTGTTCACCGTCAACCACCTCGGCTTCGACCAGGAAGGGGCTCTGACCAGGCTGCTCACGTCGGTCGAGCTGCCGTGCGTATCCTGGTTCGTGGACAGCCCGGCATATATCCTGCTCGACCACCACCTGAACGCCAGCCCGTTAGTGATGACCCCGGTCTGGGAACGGGAATATGAACGGTTCCTGATGGGGTTTGGGTTCGATAATGTCTTCCACCTGCCGTTGGCCGGTGACCCTGAGGTATTCCTCAGATCGGGAAGGGATGGCGACGTGCAATACCGGGTCGGCTTCGTGGGGGACTCGATGGTCGCGGCGGTGGATAAGTGGCGGCGGCTCTGCCGACCGTTTCCGGGGATTGAGCGCCTGATTGCCGGAGCCGCTGAAAAGCTGCTCCAGCACCGTCACCGCGACCCTATCTCGCTGGCACGCGACACATCCCAAGAGATGAATATCCCACTGCCCGATTGGACGCCTGAGGAGACGCTGGTTTTTTCATCGGTGCTGGTGCTGGAGGCGACCCTCATCTATCGTCAGCGGGCTACTGCCGCCCTGAGTGAAACTGAACTTGACCTGTTCGGCGACCAGGGATGGCGGGGGTATATGCCGCCCGATGCGCAGCTCCACCGACCGGTCGATTACTACAGTGAGCTGCCGGAGTTATACCATTCGACCGCCGTCAATCTGAACCTGACCAGCCTCCAGATGCCGACGGCTGTCAATCAGCGGGTCTTTGACGTGCCGCTGGCGGGGGGCTTCCTCCTGACCGACCGGCAGGATGACCTGGAGCTGCTGTTTGACGCGCCTTCGGAGACAGCCACCTTCACGGACCCCGAAGAGCTGCCTGAACTGGTGAGCTATTACCTGAGCCACGAAACCCGCCGCCTACAGATTGCCCGGCGAGCGGCGTCCAGGGTCTGCGCCGAACACACCTACCGCCACCGCATTGACACCATCATCGGTCAGGCCAGGCGGGCCTTCGGTGCCGAAGGGGCCCGAACAGGAATTGCTGACTTACCAAATAATAGTGTAGGGGCGCGATCCCTGCTCCTGTCCCTGCGAAAGCAGGGATGACGCCCCTACCTGAGAAGAGGAGATACAAAGTGGAAGAGATTGCCGTGAAGGTAACAATTGACGGTCAGCCGCGGGATATGAACCTCCCAAACGATACCCGCTTCGAAGAGGTGATGCACAGCCTGAACCGGCTGACTCAATCACCCGGTATCGCCATCACCCGCGTCAGGCTGAACGGCGAGGATATCACCGGAAAGAGCTGGGATGACTTTCGTCAACTCTCGGCCGCTGAGATCAGCCGGCTGGAGGTAGAAACCGGCGAGCTGTCCCGCCTGACCACCGAGACGCTCGTATCGCTGGATGATTTCATCTGCAGCCTGATTGACGAACTTAACCACACAGCCGAGCAGTTCCGCCTCGGAGACGAGATAGAGGGCAACGAGACCTACAGCCGGGTAATCGACGGCATCCAGCTCGTAGCTCACACCACCGCGATGATCCAGCACAGCCTCGGGATCGACACAGGCAAGCCGACCCTGGACGGGCGGTCCATCGCCGAACTGCTCGGCAACCTCGAGCCGATTATCCAGGATATGCTCTCAGCCCAGCAGGACCGGGACTGGATCCTCCTGGCTGACCTGATCGAATACGAGCTGATACCTCACTTCGAGGAACGGCTCAAGATCCTGAAGTCATGGGCGGAGTCAACGGGTGAGTAAAGGAAACGGCAACGGGACCCTCGATTTTGTCCGCCAGCAGCTCGACATCCTCCGCCGACAGTGCACGGCTATCGACCACGGCGATCTGGTGGCAGCCAGAACGGCCGGCAACCAGCTCAGGCGTTCTATGCCGGGGTTTATGAGACTGATGCGCCAGAATCGGGACGGGGCGGGGATGGCAGATTGTGAAGAGGAAGCCATCGAGGAGATGGTGGTCGAGATGAGAGGGCTGGTGGAAAAGGCCACCGCCCGCTTGACCTCCAGCCGCGATAATATGGCGCAATTGTTGCAGGAATTCCGTCGAGGCAGGCAAATTTTAACCTGTTATCACTCGGGACGCAGAAGAAGCAATAGGCTCTTTGATATGCGCGGTTGATCCGCGTTTGACCTGACACAGGCAGCTCATAGGGCGCCGCATCCCCCTTTTCCCCTGCCCAAGGCTAAAGATTTCCGGTCAACTCGTCGATATAAGAGTTGCAAGGGGATCTACGGAAAAGGAGGAAGCATAGCCTTATGAGCACGCGGATTAACCAAAACATCCTGTCGCTCACAGCGCAGAGGAACATCTATCGGACTCAGAACTCGCTGGATCAGGCTGTAACGCGCCTCTCATCGGGGTTGCGTATCAACAACGCCTGGGATGACCCAGCCGGTCTGGCGGTATCCGAGCGGTTCCGGGCGCAGATCGCCAGTATGGTGGAGGCTCAGCGGAACGCCAACTACAACGTTAACCTGCTCCAGACGGCCGAAGGCGCGCTCAGCGTCATCGACGAGAAGCTGATCCGGATGCGGGCGTTGGCGGTTCAGGGCGCCAATGGAGCGCTCACCGACACTGATCGTGCGTCACTGGACGTGGAGTTCCAGCAGCTCAAGAGCGAGATCACCAGAATTGCCAACGTGACCAACTACAACAGTCTCAGCCTGCTGGACGGCACATTCTCGGGAACCGGCGTCAAGTTCCATATCGGAACCTTCAACACTTCGGGTCAGGACTACTACTTCGTCGCCCTGAACACGATGACCGCTTCGGCGCTGGGGCTGGCCGATGCTGAGTTGACAAACACTGCCACCGCTCAGTCGGCCATCACCACGCTCGATGCGGCCATCAACTCGAAGGACACCGAAAGGACCAGGATAGGCGCCTATGTGGAACGTTTGCAGAACACGATCCTGAACCTGCAGATCTCCCAGGAGAATGCTGTCAGGTCGGAGTCGGAGATCCGAGACGCCGACATCGCAGCCGAGATGTCCAACTTTGTGCGTTCACAGATCTTGATGCAGACCGGCGTGGCCATGTTGTCACAGGCCAATATGGTCCCGCAGATAGTAGCTGGTCTGGTCGGCTAAACAGTCTCATCCCACGGCGGAGCGGCGGGATAGCGCGGGAAGGGGAAGGAGATCTCCCCTTCCCACGCTGAGTTTTTATCTGTCGGGGCCGTAACCCGGCCGGTCCCCCGTTTTCCGCTGACATATTATCGCCGGATATGCCGGGCACGGCGATATGAGAAAGATTGGGAGAGATCTGAGCCATGCCGGTCGGCAATGTGACCGGACTATCATCCGGCATCGACTGGGGCGAGACAATCGACCTGCTTATGCAGCTCGAACACCGCCCGGTCGACATACTTGAAGTCAGGCGTTCAAGTTACCAGACAAAGCTAACTAACTGGAACGCCATCGAGTCCAAGATCACCTCGCTGGAAAACGCAGCCGAGGGGCTGGACACGATGGATGAATTCCTGGCTAAATCCGGAACCTCCGCCGATACGGACGTGCTGACCGTCACTGCCGGGGCTGACGCCATTGCCGGGAGCCACGAGGTCATAGTCAACCAGCTGGCTGCCAACCACGTTCATGCTCACAAACCCGGCTGGGCGGATCTCAACTCCACCCCGGTCAACAACTCGGCCGGCGACCAATACCTCTCATATGACTACGGCGGCACAGCCGTCACGGTCACCGTTCCCGACGGCACCACCCTGCAGGGGCTGGTCAATCTTATCAATCGCGACCCAGACAACGCGGGTGTCACCGCATCGGTGATCAACGACGGCACCGGAGGGGGAACTGATTATCATCTGGTCCTGTCCGGCAACGACACCGGCGAGGATTACGACATCCAGATAATCGATGCCGGGCCGAACCCCACCGACTTAGGAGACGGCTCGCAGTGGGACGAGGCCAACTGGGACGCCACTCAGGACGCCCAGAACGCCGAGATCAGGGTCGATGGCTTCCCCGATCCAGCCTGGGGATGGCCCAACCCCTGGATCGAATCCGAGACCAACGACATCGAAGATGTCATCCCCGGCGTGACGTTCCACCTGAAGGACGATTCCGGTGGCAGCTCGGTGCAGATCGAGGTCAGCCTTGACAAGGCAGCCATCACCGCGCAGGTCAATTCGTTGATTACCGCCTTCAACAACGTCATCGACACCATCAACACCGCCACTCACTACGACGCTGAGGAGGAGGCGGCCGGGCCGCTCTCGAGCGACTCGCTGGCTCGGTCGATTCGCAGTGAGCTGCTGTCATTCGTGGCCGCCAGCATTCCCGGAACCGACGATGACGACGTCTATCGCAGTCTGGGGCAGGTGGGTATCACAATCACCAGCGATGGTAATCTGACCCTCGACGAAGAGGAGCTCGAAGAGGCCCTGGACGACGACCCGGCCGGCGTGGCCAGGCTGTTCGTGTTCGACTCGCGGAGCTCGAGCAGCTACGTATCGGTAACCGGCCACAGCGAAGAGACGGTCGGCGGCACCCACAACTGGACCGTCACCTACGACGCCGACGGACACCTCAATCCATCCGGGACCAACACCCTGGGCGGTTATGACGCCATCATCCACGGCGACAGCATCTTCAGCGGGGCTGAGGATACCGACGTGGAGGGGCTGCTGATGCTGCTGACCGACCCCGGCGACGGCCCCGACAGCCTGTCGGGAACGGTCAAGGTCTATACCGGCTTATCGGTCCTGCTGGATAACTACTCCACACGATTGACCGACCCCATCGACGGAAGCCTGAAGTCCACCCGCGACGGGATAAACGATTCCATCGACCTGCTCGACGACAGGATAGAGAACTGGGAGAGACGACTCTCCAACGTAGAAGAGACTTACCAGCGCCGATTCACCAATATGGAACTTCTTATCGGGCAGCTGCAGAATACAAGCGCTTTCCTTTCGGCGCTATAAAGTATTATATTACAGGCGGCACTATAGATGAGCAGCTTCGATCCTTACGCTCAATACCTTGATGTCCAGTTCGGCACCTCCGACCAGGGCTCGCTTATCCTGATGACCTACGACGGCGCCATCCGCTTCTGCCGGTCGGCTGAACAGTGTATGACAAAGGGGGACAAGGTCGGCAAGGGAGAGTGGCTGGCTCGCGCCTTCGACACGGTGGCAGAGCTGCGCAAGTCGCTGAAACCCGATCTCGGCGGCGAGCTGGCCGAACACCTGAACCGGGCCTATACCTTCATCGGCCATCAGATAACCCTGGCGAATCTGTTCGACCGGCCCGAGCATATCCATAACGCCGTCACAGTCCTCGAACAGATGAGGGATTCCTGGCGTGAGATTATCACACAGCAGCGCCGCGCCCCCGTAACCTCGGAAGTGTGAAGATCACAGGATAATGAAGATACCGGACATATCAGGCCCCAACGCCATAGGCCCTTCCAAGGGAATAACCCCGGAAAGGACCAAACCGCCCAAGGCGGAGCCGCGGGAGAAGCCCTCACCTCAGAAGCCGACGGACAGGGCGGAGGTTGTCCCGGAAAGACAGGAGGACGCCCGGATCCTGCAGGCGGCCAGGCTGGTGCTGGACAGCCTTCCAGACCTCCGCGAAGGCAAGATGGAACTGGCCCGAAGGAGACTGGCAGAAGGGTTCTACGACCGCCCTGAGGTTCAGGGCGAGATCGCCGGAAATATACTGGCTGACCCGGAGATCGGGCCGGAGCCTGAAGAACTACCCCCTGAGCGTGCTGCTGAGATCAAACGGAGGCTGGCGGAGGGTTATTACGACCAGCCTGATGTCCAGGACAGGATCGCCCGCGGCCTGCTCGATGATGCGACTGAGGAGTAAGAGCTTCTACCAATTAGGTAGGGGCGTCATTCATGACGCCCGATACGGGCGCGATAAATCGCGCCCCTACCATTTAAGACGGTATTGGCGTCATTCATGACGCCCAAAACCATTAAACTGTCACTTAGAGGCGCGAAGCGCCGAAGCAATCTTATTATGTAAAGATTGCTTCGCTTCGCTCGCAATGACACAACGGAACCAAGATGGTAAGACAATTAGGCTGGAAGGAACGTCTGATAAAGCTGAAATGGCGGCTGCGTCTCCTAGTGAGCAGCGAGCCGTGCAGATCGAGCCGGTCCCTGTCCATAACACAACCCGGAACTACCGCTGAAGCCGGCCAGTTCAGTCGATTGAGCAGAACTGAATCTAAAAGCCCGACACTCCTGTCGGGCTTATTAATAGGTAGGCCCGACACTCCTGTCGGGCCGTTTCTGTTGGCTGCTGCTTAGTTACGGAAATACGCGTATCGTAAAAGTCCGTAGTCGGGGTTGAGGACAACCCCGACTACAGGTTATCGAATACGTTTATTTCGGCAATTAAGCACTACTTCGCAAGAACTGCTCTGACGCTACCCGAGCCTTCCTGGGTTGTAACCTGGATCAGATATACCCCTGAACCCCAGATTTCCGCCGGTATCGACCACACCACCTTCCCCGGTTCTAACTCGCCAGAGCCTGACCATACCTCCCGACCGGTCAGATCAAACAGCGACACCGTCACCCTGCCGGGCCGTGTAAGCTGGAAGGGAATCCGGAGCATCCCATTGGTCGGGTTGGGGTAAGGGGCTTGGAGGAGAAATCTTCCCGGCGCGGTTACACCCTCCTCGACCGACGTCAGAACCCCGAACCAGCTCAGCACCGCACTGATGGCTTCGGCGCGGGTGTTGGTGCCTCCGTGTCCGCCGACCGCCTCGAGTCCGAAGGAGTAATACACCGTCCTTGCACCGGTCACCGGGTCTTGGCGCCGCACTCCGGCCGCAGGGCATCCCTCGATCCATGCCCAATGGTAGATCTCAACTGCCGGCCGGATTGCCACCATCGCACCGGGCCGCCGCAGGTTCTGAGCCCCCCACGACCCGCGCATCAGCAGCGCCATCCCCTGAGCCACAGGGTCGTCCGGAACACCCTCCACGTAGTCAGCGCCAAGGGAATCAATTATATGACGCGCGCCGATGTATTGGTTGAAGAACGGCTCAACACCGGCGGCGCTCCCCGCCGACTGGCCGGTCAGCAGCAGATTTCCACCCGCATCCAGGAACTCCGAAAGAGCCGCTCGCGAGTCTGGGGTGAGTATCCCGCTGCGGGCGCTTCCCGTGAACCAGATCACCGATTGAATGTCCCCTGACAGCCGCTGATCAAGTGACATATGTGGCTCGGCCGTGACAAACCTGTCGTAAATCACCCCTATCTCGTCCAGCGCATCCACAAGCCAGCAGGTATAATCCCTTGCGTCATCGCCGTCCCTGACCAGAAGCACATCAGGCCGCCCGATGGGAACTCTCAGAGTGTCCCGTTTGACAACCTCACTGTCAGCCGCCACGACCGACAGGTAGAGGTTGGCGAAGCTGAGTGGCGCCTCTTCACCGATGCTGAACAGCAGCTCTCCCTGCCCGGTGCGCCGGTCGCCGACCCGCATATCGCCGAAGCCTATCCCGGCGTGCTCGATCCGGAGGTCGGGGTGATCCGCCTCAAGGTTCACACGGACATCTCTTGCCGGCGGCGGGAATAAAAACCCGTCCCGGTAAAGATCGATCCCGATGCGGACGGTCTCACCCGACTCCCATACACGGTCGCCGTTGCCGTGAGCGCCGCCCTGGTCGTCATCGAACAACTCCACCCGCACGAATCTGATTTTGGGGTTAATCCCCGGTCCGATGCCGTGCCGCCCGAACTGCTCGTAAAGAGTCTCATCGTGGGGCGTGCCGTTGGTGATATCACCATCGTCGTCGTCGGTCAGCAGGACATCTGCGAAATAGAGCAGGAAGTTATTCCCGAGCTCGTAGCGGGCAAAGTGAAACAGTGAATCGGCCAACTCCCGCCCCAGGACCTCGCGCGAGTGCCACATCGCCGCCGAGATGATGCGGCTGTCCAAGTGCACCTCATCCCGTATGTCTTCAGGATAGTGCAGGTCATTGTCGAGGTTCCGGATATACCCGGCGGTCAGACCACCCTCCCCCATAAGCGGCTCGTCGGTGATTGAGCAGGGGAAGTAGTCCGACCAGGCCTCGTTCAGGGCGCCGGATTCGCCGTAGTAGGGGAGAACGTTCCAGGGATAGATAACGCTGGTGACACCGTGGCCGTATTCGTGGTAGATGATGTCGGCGTAGAGGGCGAAGTTGTCCCTATCGTGTCCGCCGTCGCCGAAATAGACCCCGTGCCCGTTCCAGTAAGCATTGGCGTAGCCCTCGCGGTGCTGACACACCGCCGGCATCGGGTAATCGAGCCCATCGAAATCGTTGTCCAGGTCGGTCCAGAAGTCGTGGATGAAGTTCACGTGGTAGTAGAGGGTCCGTTCGTCATCGCGGGCCCGGTTCGCGCCCCAGGTCATCTCCACCGGCTCAACCCTGTCCACCTCCAGCCGGTAGCGGGCATCCTGTCCATCCTCGTAATCCACATCGACATAGCGGCCGCGCAGCTCGCTGTTCAGTGTAAACGGCGCATTATCCGGATCAACCTCAAAGCCGAACTCACCATCCCTGTCGCTGAAAACGGAACCTCCACCTTCGAGGTTAACCCTATCGTGAATGAAGGGAGCCAGCTCCGGGGCGTCCCGGCCGTAGCGCGGCTTGTAATAACCCTCCACCAGACCTTCGAGGCGGTCGTAGCAGACCCTGTTTTCAGCAGCCAGGACCCTCCCGGTCTCGCCGTCTATGAACAGCGTCGGCCGCAGCTCGGGATCGGCAGCGATTATGGTCACCAGACAGCAGCACCGCAAAGTGATACCGCCGTCATCACCACTCCTCGGAAGACAATATCGCTCAACCGTAGCCTCCCCCTGAAGACCACCGAGCGCCCGCCGGGCTGAACTCTCCGCCTCACCCGCCGAGAGGCTGAACCTCCCCGACGTCCGCGCACCGAACCCCCGCGCCTTGAGCAGCGCCAGCGCTCCATCGTGGTTCAGGCTGAGGACGACGTAGCCTCCATAAACCGGAACACCATCCACCACAGGCTGCAGATGGATGACAGTCAACCCGTTCACATTGCGAACCGAAGCCACCACCAGGTCGCAGCCTTCGAGTCCGAGCGCTTCGCTGTTCAGACTCACAAATTCAATCGCAGCATCAACCATTGCCGGCTCGTCCGCCACCTCATCCGTAAGAGGCATCGGAGCACCGGCAGTCAGGGCTATGAACCCGCTGCTGTTATAGCAGTATGACTGCCAGGCCTCTGCTGCCAGGGCCCTTGCCGGTTGTGGGGACCATTCCGAAGGGGTCGCTGTAACGGGACCTGTAATCTGATGAAGGGCCGGCGGTGGAGCTGGAAGGGTGGGAGCTCCGGTTGGCGATCTCACCGACCAGACTGGTGAAGCCGTCAACAACAAGATGAATAGGATACAGACAGCAGATCTCTTGGTTCTCAATTCAGTCTCCTAAAAATCCTACGGCAGGTTCGATAATCATTGGGCCGGGACGAGCGTGGTATCGATTGAACGGTGGATGGCCGCCCAGGGTGCGAAATAGCTTTAGAGCAAATGGTCAACCAGTCCACCCTGTTAAATATACAATAGATAATCTCAACAGCACAAGGTTACTGGATAATGAAAGATGAATGATGAACAATGGGTAATTCACGAGGACGACTGATCCCGAAACGTCGGAACTGCAGCACGATATAAGAACCCCGGGTTGCAATCCCCTCTTTCGCGTGGACAGGGCTGACCGGACCACCCAACTTCAATAACCGGTAGGGGCGCGATTCATCGCGTCAGAAAAGATTGCTGCAGGGCGTCCCCACCCTGCAGCATAAGTAACCCCCCCTTTTATCCCCCCCTGCTCCAGCAGGGGGGGTAACTATTTATACTCCCGAAATAGCAGAGGGGAATTTTTTACCTAAAAGAACACCAGCGTCACTACCACGAATACCGGCACCAGGATCGTCACTGACCAGAACATATACCCGAAGAAGCTCGGCATCTTTACCCCCGCCTGTTCGGCGATCGACCGCACCATAAAGTTGGGGGCGTTGCCGATGTATGTCATCGCCCCGAAGAAGACCGCTCCGGCGGAGATCCCCTTCAGATAGGTCACAAACTGTCCACCGGCGGCGTGTTCAACTACGCCGCGCAGGATCCCGCTCGCCTCCAGCTCGGAGAGCCCCAGCCGTCCGAGCGCCAGGTTGAAGAAGGTCAGGTAGGTCGGTGCGTTGTCGAGGAAGCTCGACAGGGCTCCGGTGATCCAGAAGTAGTGTATCGGCTGCTTGACCCTGTCGATGATGAAGGCCATTGCGCCCTGGCTGCCGGCGTGCAGCATCGCCAGCATCGGGACGATGGTCATAAAGATGCCGGCGAACAGATACGCCACCTCCATAATCGGGAACCAGTTGAACTCGTTGGCTTTGCGCACCTTGGGGTGGGTGGTGACAATCGAGAGGAGCCCCATAAACAGAATACCGAAGTCACGCACCAGATTCTGATACTCCATATGCACGCCGTAGACGTAGAAATGCCCGGGCTTCCAGGTGCCCGAGATCAACACCGCCGCCAGTATACCGCCCAGGAACATAAAGTTGTGCATCCCCTCGAGCCGCAGGGGATATTCGTGCTCCTCATCCACCTTCTCGGTGGGCATCGGCGTCTTCTCACGCCTGAACATAATTGTGTCGATTATGTAAAACAGTATCAGCAGAATAACCGCCACCAGGATGAAGTGCGGGAATATCTTGAAGGTCCAGAAGAAGGGCACCCCGTGCAGGAAGCCGAGGAACAGCGGAGGATCGCCCAGCGGAGTCAGCGAACCACCCACGTTGGAGACCAGGAAGATGAAGAAAATAATCACGTGCATCTTGGTCTTCCGGTAGGCGTTGGCGCGCAAGATGGGCCGGATCATCAACATCGAGGCCCCGGTGGTCCCCATCCAGGAGGCCAGTATGGTTCCCACCACGATGAGTTGCAGGTTCAGAGCAGGGGTTCCCACCAGGCTTCCGCGCAGCACTATCCCGCCCGAAACCGTGAACAGCCCCCAAAGCAGGATTATGAACGGGATGTAATCGATAAGGTAGATATGGAGTATCTCGTAGAGGGCCAGCCCCTTATAGACGAACAGGAACGGCACCGCAAAGATCAGCGCCCAGAACAGCGACACCTTGGGGAAGTGCCTGTGCCAGAAATGCGGAGCCAGCAGCGGAAACAGGGCTATCGAGAGAAGTATTCCCAGAAACGGCAACCCCGTCCAGAGCGGCAGCTCGCGGGACATCTCCTCGGCGGCTTCCTCAAAGCGCCCCTTTTGTTCGTGAGACGGATGCTCCTCGCGAACGACCTCCTCTTCGCGGGAGGTGTCATCAGCGACGGTCTGGCCGTGACGGACTGTATTATCTGAAGCTGCCCGCTTCTCCGAAAGCAACTCTGCCGTAGAAGTCCCTTCTAATGCGAAGGCGGAACCGACCGCTATCAGAGCCGCAGTTGAAACAGCAATTAAAACGTTGCTGAAACTGAGTGGCCGCACAGTAAAAGGTTGAGAAGTATTATTCAACACTGCTCCTGGTGGGCTAAGGTTTGAAAACCCGACAAAAAACCGAAGAGATGTCAGATGATATTACTCTGACCATTTTATAGTAGACATTCTCCTGTTTATCCCCCCTGCTATTGCAGGGGGGGAGTAAGGGGGGGTGATTGTTTGTCCGGAATATTGTCCCTATAGTCTATATTATGAGATAAGAACACAACCCCCCTTGTATTCCCCCCTTCAATAGAAGGGGGGAAATCAGCATATTACAGACAATTCATATAAACAATAATGTGGTCTGGTTAATAATACTATCTATCTGATTGTCTGATTTGCGACGGATCATTGACGTCCACGACGACCTGCGGCGTGGGCTGCGCCATATTCTCAGCGCCACTGCGCGCCCAATCCATCATACTCCCCGGCAGCACCCCGAACTTGATGACACCGACCACACAGACCAGCACCACAGCGGTCATCGCGGGGGAAATCCTGACCTCCACCGGGGAGGGCTGCGGCCTCATAAGCATATAAACCACGATCCGCAGGTAGTAATAGACCGAAATCACACTGTTCAGGACTGCGATGACCACCAGCGTCACCAGTCCTGCGTTGACCCCGGCTGAGAACAGATACAGCTTTCCGAAGAACCCGGCCGTGGGGGGGATTCCAGCCAGTGATATCATAAACAGCGCCATCGCCGCCGACAGATATGGATGCGAGGCTCCCAGCCCCTGATAGTCGTCGATCTGGTAATCCCCATCCGGCCTGGCCCGGCTGACCAAGATGGCTATGGTGAAGGCGCCGATGTTCATCAGGAAGTATGCGACCAGGTAGAAGAGCATCGAAGCGGTAGCGGCTGACCTGACGCCCGGGCTCCCCGCCGCCAGCACCCCTATCAACAGGTAGCCGGCATGGGCGATCGACGAATAGGCCAGCATCCGCTTGATGTCGCGCTGGGCGATGGCCACGATGTTGCCAATTGTCATTGTCGCCGCAGCGACCATCCACAACGCCGGCCCCCAGACGTCCGCCAGGTCCGGCAGCGCCCATCCGAAAAGACGGATAAAGGCCATCAACGCCGCCGCCTTGGGACCGACCGACATAAAGGCGGTCACCGGCGTCGGCGCGCCCTGATACACGTCGGGCGACCAGAAGTGGAATGGCACGGCTGCCACCTTGAACAGCAGCCCGACCATCAGCAGCCCCACTCCGGCGAACAGCATCACCGGGGCGCCGTCCCCCAAATCCGCCACCGCCTTGCTGATCATGGACAGGTTGGTCTGCCCGCCGGTGGTTCCGTATATCAGCGCCATACCGTAGAGCAGAAAGCCGGTGGAGAATGCGCCCAGGAGGAAATACTTGAGCGCCGCCTCGCCCGACCGCGGCCGTTCAGGACGAATACCGGCCAGGACGTAGAGCGCCAGCGACATCGTTTCGATGCCGAGGAACAGGGTCACCAGGTTGGTCGCCGAGGCCAGCACCATCATCCCGCAGGTGGCCAGCAGCAGCAGGGCGTAGTATTCCCCGTGCCTGACACCAGCCTCCCCCCCTGCTATTGCAGGGGGGGGTAGGGGGGGGTTGCCTTTAACCTCCTCCCTTACGCCCGTAGGGGCCGATTTATCGAGCCCCATTAAATAATCCCGCGACATCAGCACCGCCAGCAGTGCCACCCCGGCCAGCAGCAGCTTCACAAACACGGTCAGGCCGTCGCGGGCTACCATCCCGTTGAAGGCGCCGGTGGGACGACCGAGGCTCCACACCGCCACAGCCATCACCGCCAGCAGCCCGACGGCAGCTACCCCCTGCAGCACACCTTCGCGCCGCGTCGCCAGCAGCTCTATCAATATCACCGCCAGCGCCACCGCCAGGACGACCATCTCCGGTGCCACAGCCCAGAGGTCGGATGGATTGAAGGTCATTTATTTAGTTCCTGAGTATCTGTATCATAAATTTTAGTGGGGCGGACATTCCTGTCTGCAAAATTTCATTTATAACAATGCCTGAAAAAAAATTCGTATAAGGATATTGTAGTCGGGGTTGTCCTCAAGCCCGACTACTGTCATGTTATGCGACATTATGTGGTTGACAAGACAATAGTTTTTCCGCTGTTTTTTCCTTGACATCAAGCAGCTGTAAATACGTTTGCTCAGTCTTCATCACGGCGACACCACCTCATACTCGCCGTTGCTGAATCTGACCAACGTGACTCTTCTGTCGACGCGCTCCTCCTTCAGCAGCGAGACCCTGCCCGAAAGGGTGTTCAGGTTGCGTATCTGGGACAGTGCGATGCGCATTGTCTCCGGGCTGTCGGCGCGCCCCGCAGCGAAAGTCATCATTCGAGCCGCCCTCTCCCCGGCCAGGTGATAATGGTTGATCCCGGCGCTGTCCTCTCCAGTTGCCACCGCGACAAAGCGGTAGTAGTCTTCTCCCCAGTTGGCGGCCAGCGGCTCGGCGTAGATTATCCCATTCACATACTGTTTCACCCGGGAGAGCGCCTCCCGGTCGGCCCAGTTCTCACATCCAAAGAGCCTGGTTTTCAGATTGAAACGGGCAAACTGCGGCGCGGTTATCTCGACTGTGCCGGGTTCTATCACTAAAAGAAGGCCCTGATAGACGTCGAGAGGCACCTCAAGTGAGTCTATCTCCTGACCGGTTTCCGCTGTCCATTCACGCAGCCGTGCCAGGTCTGCCTCCCAGAGGGAGTCGAGAATGGCGGTGGATAGGGTCCAGGTGGTGTCCTCGTCCGGAGCCAACTCCACATCAGACGGGGGCAGGACCGGTTCGAGCTGCTCAGGCGACGGCTTGAAGCGGTTCCAGTCCACCTCGATATATCCTTTACCGGCGTAGAGAGTGCGCAGGGAGTCGTTGTAGGCGAGACGGTGTCCTATGGCCCGTATGCGCTGCAACTGAGTGCTGAAGTCGCGGGTGCCCGGGTAATATACCTCTTCGGCGATAATCTCCCCCCCGGACGTCTCGATTGCATCCTTGAACCCGCTGACGATCTGGCGCCCCTGGCGGTTCAGCGGGGCCAGGATGCCGAACCGCACCAGACCCAGTTTCAGCATTGCATATCGTCCGAGGGCTCGTCCTGTCCCTATGAAATCGGGCCGACCCTGGAAGGCGAACGGCCCGATTGCCGCCAGGGCTCCACCGCCGCAGGCGGTCGTCACAAACGGCACACGGTCGGCCTGTGCCATCGCTGCTAAAGCCGTTGCTTCATCCGAACCCAGTCCCCCGACTATCCCCCAGACACTGTCTTTTCGGGCCAACTCGTGGAACAGGCGCACAGCTCGGACAGGGTCACCCTCGCTGTCATAGACCGTCGGTGATCCCAGTAAATTTTCGCTCCATGCTGCCTGATAGCCGCGCAGGAATGACTCGGCAGCCTCAGATACAGGTCCGCTAAGCGGGAGCACCAGCCCGACCCTTGATCGGCTGCTCCGGTGGATCTTCCTGTCAGGAGGAGAGACCTGAGGGGTGAGGTATGATCTCAGTTCATCCAGTAACGCACGAGCCGCGTCGGCCAGCTCGCGGTCCGGGGAGAAGCCGAC
>MWJR01000177.1 GCA_002127415.1 Calditrichaeota bacterium AABM5.125.24 | reverse complement strand
GTTCTGGATGATATTTCACTGGAGGTTCATACCGGTGAGATCTTAGTGGTATTGGGCGGCAGCGGCTGCGGCAAGACTACGCTTCTGAAGCATTTCATCGGGCTGCTGAGGCCGGCGGAGGGGCGCCTCGAGCTGTTCGGTCAGGACTGGTGGTTGCTCGACGAACCTGAGCGGGAGGTCATCATCCAGCGGATCGGGGTTCTGTTCCAGAACGGCGCACTGCTCGGCTCGAAGACCCTGGAGACCAACGTGGCCGTGCCCCTGGAACAGCACACCAACCTTCCCGACGCAGTAATAAAGCGGGTGGTGAAGCTGAAGCTGCACCAGGTGGGGCTGCAGGGGGTGGAGGACCTTTTGCCGTCGGAGCTGTCCGGGGGGATGCGCAAGCGGGCTTCGCTTGCCAGAGCCCTGGTGCTCGACCCTCAACTGTTATTCTGCGACGAGCCAACCGCAGGGCTCGACCCCCCCACCGCCCACCGGCTCGACCGGCTGCTGGTTGACCTGCGTGACAACCTCGGGCTGACTATGGTGGTGGTTACCCACGAGACCAGCTCGATCCGCCGCATCGCCGACCGAGTTGCCTTCCTCGACGGCGGACGCCTCGCCTTCGTCGGAACCCTTGAAGATGCGCTTCACACCGATACCGAACAGGTGCGCAGATTCTTCGAGATGGATTAGCTCACGCAGAGGCGCAGAACAGAAAAATCTTCTATGATTAGCGTCGTCATTCCGATATATAATACTGAACCGTTCATAAGTCAGGCGGTGGAGTCTGCGCTTGCTCAACCGGAAACGGGGGAAGTGATCCTCGTTGAGGATTGTTCAACCGACAACAGCCTGGTGGTCTGTCGGCAATTTGTGGACAGATATCCTCAGGTTCGACTGATCAGGCATCCAGGCGGTAGGAACCGGGGTTTAAGTGCAAGTCGCAACCTTGGAATACTTGAAACTGAATATGAATACATAGCCTTTCTCGACTCCGATGACTTTTACCTGCCCGGTCGATTTGAGCTCACCAGAGATATACTCGACAAATACCGGGATATTGACGGTGTTTATGAAGCGGTTGGAGTATACTTTGAAAATGAACAGCTGCGTCAGAGTTATTTTGTCCATCGTAATAAAACTATGATTACGTTGAATAACTCTATTCCACCGGACAGGTTGTTCGAAGAGGTGTTGATTGGGAAGGAAAGCTGGTTTCAGGCGGATGGTCTGACTGTGCGCCGGTCGATATTTGATAGGACGGGCCTGTTCGACGAGCACCTGCGCATGCACGAGGATACCGCTATGTGGACAAAAATGGCCGCACTCGGCCGGTTAACAGCCGGTCGCCTGGACAGTCCGGTTGCAATTTTGCGAGTGCATGGGGGCAATATGTTTCGGTTAACGCCGCATAAGAAGATGATTAAATCCCGCATACTATTATGGAAAACGGTTTACGAGTGGGGCAGACAGAAGCAGCTGAGCCTGAGCAGACAAAATATACTGCTGGGAAGATTCCTTGATTCTCAGGCTCGTGCTTATGGTGAAAATCCAAGGATTATGCACATATTGTGTGTTATGTTCCGGCTTATTTCAACAGCCATTCTCGATCCATCTATAGTTCGATTCCACGCCTTCTGGCGCTTCGCATTTGAATATTCAGGAATTCGAGGCATCGGACGTCGAATTTACGCTATATTTGAACCTCGCTCTCAAGAGTGAACGCGTTTGTATCTTAGCGCCTCGTTCGCGTATTATCTGACAAATTATGACGCCCACAAGGGGCTAAGCTACGAATGCCTATCTTCAATACTACCCTGCTGAAACCGGTTGCGACTAATGTAGGGGCGCACGGCCGTGCGCCCGAATCTCTCCCTCCAATACTCATCTGCAGAAACCGGTTGAGACCGCTTGCCGGCTCGGTTGTTAATCAGTCCAACGCTCCCTCCAATACTCATCTGCAGAAACCGGTTGAGACGGAGCTGCCTAATGTTGGATAGATTCTACTTGCCTCTCCCTCCAATACTCATCTGCAGAAACCGGTTGAGACTCACCACGATATTCAGATGAGCGAGAAAGCTGTCTCCCTCCAATACTCATCTGCAGAAACCGGTTGAGACTGTGATAATTTACGCTGTGATTGGATATTGTTCTCTCCCTCCAATACTCATCTGCAGAAACCGGTTGAGACATACCCGCCGGACTGATTAACGGTTGAGCCAGCCTCCCTCCAATACTCATCTGCAGAAACCGGTTGAGACTCTTAGCTTCTCAACTGCTTTCAGATAAGGGTTAATAGTATGGTTTGCGCGAACCCTGATTCCCCGTTGAAGATTAACGTAATAAAATTGAAAAATATCACGCTAAGTTACGTAAAATCAGCATGTGCGAACCCACCTAAGAATGTATCGGTCTTTAGGTTCGCGATAGTTTCAATACAGTTGGGTATGGTTGTTGAGTGGAATTCCCGAACAAGCGGGCTCCTTCTCAACCCAAGGCCGGGGAGTCGACCCGCCGGAGACGGTGGAAGCCTCCTGCCCGAAGGCTACACTTCCATTTTCTCGTCTCCGGATTTCATTTCCTCTACCGATTTGTCAATGAGCGATTCTATATCAGGTGTTGCCAGGTTGCGGGCGGCATTGTAATCTGCGTGCAGGCTCAGACCGCAACTGATACAATTGAATTGTCTTCCGTTACGGTTATCCTTGTCAATGTAACCACATTTTGAACAGCGCAAAGATGTATATTGTGGTTTTACTTTTTCTACCTTTATACCTATTTCCGTAGCCTTCTGTTCTATCATCGTCTGAAGCTCAAAATAAGTCCACGTCTTCAAAAACTTATCCTCTGCATGTTCGTAGGTGAAACCGGTCAGGTCTTCCATTACTATCACACCGGCATAATTCTTTTGCGCGAAATTTACAACTCCGCGCGAAAGTCTGTGGTTGGCAGTTCGTCTGAAATCATTCTCAAGTTTGCGAAGCTTCTCTATTGATTCTATCTTGTGCTCTCGTCCATGTCCTGAACGACGGTCAAGGATGCCTCGTTCGTTCCTGCGTAGTCGTCTTCTCCTTCTCTCTAACTGCCTTCTGAAGGACTGAATCGTTTCACCCTCCTCACGAAGCGCGGCACGGGCGAAACCATTATTTACAGCCAGATATACCGGAACGCTTAACCCCAAGTCCACACCAACTCTGATATTGGGATCAAGCTCCTCAACAGGCTTTGTTTCAAATGAATAAGATATATTCGCAAACCATTTCCTCAGACGCTTACTATATATAAGCTGAACCATTCCCAGCTTATATTCACCAGTTATCAATCTGTCCCAGATAGCCCTTCGACTATCATCAAATGCCCTATTATTAAATAAAAGTGTTGTTTCTATAATACGAGATTCTTCATCAATAAAAAGCTTTAAACCAATATATCGGTTTGGGCCGTTTTCTTCTATATTTTCCCATATACGAATACCATACTTATTTATTACAGCTATATAAATTGGACAATCTGAACGATATGATGGAAGACTCTTCTTTCCTGTAACCAAGACATCATACCAGTCATTAATCCAACGTTGACGTGCTATATTATCAACCTGAGCGCGAACATAGCTTGAAAAACACTCACCATATCTATTATGTATTAATTTACACAACGATTTACTTATTTCAAGTTTTCCGCGAGTTACTTTTTCCTCTTTTTTTATTAAATCTTCATATTTTACGGCAGTTTCAATATATCTATTGCGTATGCAGAAGTTTAACACATTCGCAGTCAAACGTTGAAGTTCTCTCAGCTTTGGCCCAAGTGTATTCCAGTCAGTATCAACAGGTTTTAGAATTTCGAGCCTTATGACTTTGGTCAATTTATTCATTATTGTTAGAGAATATAATGAATATAGTGAAGATGATAAACCTATTTAGAAAGTGCTTTTATCTCCTGTCCATATCATTAATAAGGGCGCATTGCCCCCGGATCGGGGTCCGGGGCAGGCATGCGCCCCTATATGTTACGGCCCTTCGGTGTCCTCAGCGGCCAGGGTATCCACCTCCCCCAGCTCGGAGAGGATGGGAATCTCCTCGATGTCCTTGCCCATAAACTGCAGCTCGAACTTCGCTCCGACCACCAGGCCGCTGTCGGCGGTCTCGGAATAGTTCTCCAGGAAGCGGTTCAGCTCGATACGCGCCTGCTCGAAGTCCTTCAGATGATTGGCGTAGATGTAGCCTATCATAAACTGCGAGTTTGCCCCCTGGCGTGTGTCGGGATGTTCGCGGATGACGCGGCGATAGACCTTGATAGCGTCGTCGAACTTCTCCTCCTTCTGGAAGTCCTGCGCGCTGGCGAACAGCTCGTCAACAGTTCCCTCCCTGCCGCCTCCGCAGGAGAGCGTCAACGTCAACGCAGCCGCCAGCATCGTCGCGGCGATGATTCGTATTACAGAAGCGGTCATGGTGGTTCCTTGTTTTGGACCTCGGGCCTCAGGCTTCAGGCCTCGGGTTTCAGGCGTTGGGCTTTGGGCTTTAGGCTTTAGGCGTTCGGGATAGCACGTATGCGTGAACCTTTAGCCAATGTCTTGGTTCTTAAAGACGATAATTTATATCAATCAAGGGGTTAATGCAAGGGGGATTACGGTTGAGATGATGGGAAGGACGTGCGGCCTACATATATGGATAGATCATTGTTTCTCCGTCACGTGAGGGCACGTGACGGCACACGAAACTATGGAATATACAGCAGGCGGACTACCCCCCTCGCATCACCCGACCGCCAGCGGCAGAGGTAAATCCCGGCGGCCAGGGCGAGCTCGGCTGCATCCAGGGCAATCTCGAGCCTGCCGGCCCGCACATCACCGGTGAAGAGCCGCTCGACCCTCCGTCCGCTCAGATCAAACAGGTCAACCTCGGCCAAGCCGGGCCTGACGATATCGAGGCTTATACGCACCGACCGGTTGAATGGGTTGGGATGAACGCTGACCGAGATGGAGGTCGGCAGGTGAGGATCGCCCCTGCGCCGGACGGCGTTGAAGGGGTCGTCGATGGGACGCATCCCGGTGCGGGTCATACCGCCTTTCAGGGTGGGCCAGGTGTCAGACCGCCATCGGCCGTGGGTGTCCCATATCACGACCCGGCGGTCGGTGGTCACAGCGACGAGCTCGAGGTCGCCGTCGCGGTCCACGTCCCAGATGGTCGGCGTCCCGGCAAAGGCGCCGCCGTCCAGCTCCACGAGTGACAGCGGAAAGCCCTCGACCGGCTCTCCCCCGCTGTTCCAGGCGCCGATCCTGCCCGGTTCGTCTCCGGAGGGCGCTAACGCCGCCACGACGTCAGTCTGACCGTCGCCGGAAACGTCCGCCAGCAACACCGACCCCACCACCGACGGGGCATCCACCTCAATAGGGAAGCCATCCAGCAACTCGCCGTCCAGCTCCCAGGCGTAGATCTTGGCGCCATTCTCCGGATCATAGGTGCCGAATACAACTTCAGGCAGTTCGTCGCCATTAAGGTCGGCAAGCACCGGCCCACCATCAGGATGGCCGGATGAGGTCTCAAAGGGGAAGTTGTCCAGGAGTTGACCCCATCCGTTCCAGGCGAAGATACCGGCGGGTCCGTCGCGCACCTCGGCCGCCCACATCAGAACCTCCAATCCCTCATCATAACCGCTGATCTCAGCCAGCGCCGGTGTGCCGCCGATTGTCTCAAACTCGCCGGTCGGGAAGCCCTCTACACGGGTGGCATCCTGATGCCAGGCCCAGAGCTGAGCCGGGGAATCCAGATAGCGGGCGCTGCCGATCAGGATCTCGACCAGGCCGTCCAGATCGATGTCCCCCACCGCCGGTGAGGAGCTTGAACCCCTCGGATATGACACCGGCCATCCCTCAGATTCGAGACCGGTGTGGCGGATAATGTGCATAAACGCATCAGCGTTCAAGCTGTCGGGGTGGTCGGGATAGGTGTTGAACACTATCTCCATCTCGCGGTCGCCGTCGATGTCAATCAGCGCCGGCACCCCGGCGCTGATGTTGCAACCCATGTCCATCGGAAACGACTCCGGCTCGTCTCCCCGTTCACCAACCACGTGCAGGTACCCGATGTCGGTGATGTAGACCAGATCGGGCCACTCGTCACCATCCACATCCCCCGCTGCTGAAGTGACCTGATGAAGTGGATTCCTCCACGGGTGAGCTCGATCGCCGTGATGGGGTTCAAGCGGAAAGCCCGGATACCTGGCTCCGTCATGCTGATAGACGTATAGCCGGCCCTCGGTTGTCAGCAGCGACAGCTCCCAGTCCAGGTTCAGGTCGAGGTCGAGGAAGGTCGTCGAGCGACCCCATATCGCAGCGTCTCCAACCATCCTGCGCGGCCAGCCGAACTGTAGGTCGATCAGCTCAAAGGTCTCACGCAACGGACCGACAGAACCGGCAATCAGTGGGATATTATACTGTTGGCTGCCGACGGCAGGTTCAGCGGCGACCGTCTCGGCCTTCACAACGCGGTGATGGAAGGGAAGAAATAGCAGGGATGCAGCACAGAGAAGCGGTAATAACCGACGCAATAGAGAACGGATCGCTTCCGACGGGGTGGTGAAGTCAGACATCACTCCCCAGCTGTGGGGAGATAAAGGTGGCCAGCCGAACATTATGGTCAGCGCACGAGATAGACGGAACGGACGAGGGCGGCGCCTTCCGACGAGTGCTCGGCTTCGACCTTAAGGAAGTAAATACCGCTCGGAACAGGAATGCCGGCTGCGTTCCCTCCGCTCCAGTGGAGCTGATGCGTTCCGACCGGCAGCGGGCCGTTCCGGCAGGTGAACACCTGGCGGCCCATCAGATCCATAACCTTCAAGGTGACCTCAGCCGGTCTGTTCAATTGGAACGGAAGCCGCACTGCACTGTTAAACGGATTGGGAAAGGCCGGATAGACGAGCAGGGTCTTCGGCAGCAGCGCATCGTCGTCATCCCCTTCCGGAACGTCATTCTCACCTACATAGGTTCCGGCAAAGCAGTAGACGGTGCCGTTTGCCATAGCGGCGAAGACGTCCATCTGCTCATTGCCGTCGATGTCGCGCGAAGGGTTAATTAAGGTGAAGGCGTGCCCCGGACCGATATTATGGAAAGACCATAGCCCATCTTTGCCGTTTCCGGACAGGGCGAAGAGCCGACCGGCTAATGTGCCTACCATAAAATCCTTTCTTCCGTCATGGTTCAAGTCGTCCAATGACGCCATAGAGACGACTGGTGAGCCGGCGTTATAGGTGGTGTCCCAGCAGGATACTGAGGTGCGGCCGTCGATGGCGCGCACGAAGTTGTTCCCATCACCGACGACGAAGTCAGGGCTGTCGCTCCCGTTGCCTCTGACGTCGTTCAGGGCTGCTCCGGCGGTGAAGTTGGTCAATCTATTACCCGGGGCGATATACCAAAGCAAGACTCCGTTGGAGCCGTTAAACATCGAGATGCCATGCATACTGGTGATTATGGCGAGGTCCTGGCTGCCTTCCCCGTTAACATCGTCCATCACCAGCATGCAGCAGATGCTGCCTTCAACCTGATTGTCCCAGACCACCTGACCTCTGTTCCCATCGACGGCAAAGACGGTTCCGTCTTCGCATACCATGGCTATGTCCTTAACCGTATCACCTGTGACATCATCCATAGCCCGCGCGTCGATCGGCGCCGATTCGAGCTCCGTCATCCAGACCAGCGAACCGTCACGACCGTCCAGTAGGAACAGTGCATCGGTGGTGTGTTGCACGTCCGGTCCGGCTGCGGCTGCGAACACATCCCTGACCCCATCATCCGTGAGGTCGAACTCAGCCTGTGCCACGCGAACCTCGCCTCCGCCCCCGCGCATAGCGTGGGCATCGAATATCCATATCTCCCGTCCGGTGCGTCCGGACAGCGCCACCACGGTCATCGCGCCGCCGTCAAGTCCGAACACGATATCGCCAGTGCCGTCGTTATCCCAGTCCCCCCCTTCAGACATCCCCGCCTGCCCGGCAACAAGCCCGCTGCGCCAGGGGTTGATGTCGGTTCGGTAACACCAGATGGGAGTTGCATGATGGGTGGCTGCGGCGTGAAAGCACTGCACTTGATAATCGTTCGAGGCGATAATCACATCGGCCAGTCCGTCCCCGGTCACATCATCAATATCCTGGATTGCTCTCACCCTTGGATCCGGTATATCATCACCTAATACAACCCTCCAGAGCACCGTTCCTCCCGAATAGTTATCCGTAAAGGGATCACCTCTCAGCCCGACCATTATCTCACGATGGTTCTCGTCGTCACTGACAATGGTCAGGGTGGCATAGATTCCAGGGCCAGACCGGTTGGGACGGAAGAAGATCGGAATCGGATACAGACCGGGCTCCTCGAAGGTGTAAGGGAAGTCGTAGAAACCGGCGAAGAAGGAATCGTCAGTAAAACGGAGCTCACTAACGGTCAACGGTTCCCCTCCGTTGTTCTCCAGCAGAAGATGCTGCAGGTTGGAGCTTCTTATGTGAAAACCGTGACGTGTCATTCCGAAGTCGAGCTCGCGCTGGGCAATCACGATCTCTCGCCCCGGACGAACCCCCTTCCCGCGCAGGTTGACCCAGTTTTCCACATGGTCGATGTCGTAGGTCAACTTGAGATTGATGTGGACTGAATCCCGGTAGGCGGGTCTGAAGGATATACGCAGTCCTACCGAGTCGCCGGGTTGGATATGTTCGGGAAAAGCATACCAATGGGGCACAATGATGTCATCGTTGCCTTCGACTTCGAAGTCGATAAGCTCCGCGGTGTGAAAGCCGTCGTTGTAAACCCATAGGGTCCAGATTATCTCGTGGTCTATCACCACCGAGCAGTAGTTATGGGCCAGGGCGGATAGCCTGATGCCGCCCCCCTGACGGACCAGCAGCTTGTAGAGTCGGTCGCCGCTCTTTCCACCGCTGTCTATCAACCAGACATACTCGCCGTCAGAGGTAATCCCATCCGGATTTGAACCGGGCGTTGAGAAGATTCTTGTCAGCCGTCCGCTCTGCGGGGTTATCACGCGCACCTGCTGGAACAACCGGTCGGCCACGAAGAGTTGACCGCGGTGGTAAGCCAGATCGCGGCTCTGCCGGCTTGTGAACGGCATAGACCTGAGCACTCTCCCCGCACGGTCAAGCTGAATCAGAGTCCGAGCCGGCTGGGAGTTGGAGGCGGTCCAGATTGTAGCTCCATCGACGGCCAGCCCCCCCATATGAGGATATGGATTGGCGATATGCTGCACCGGCGCGTCGCGACTAACCAGATAGATGGAATCGCTGCGGGGCGAGAGGTAAGCCAGACGTCCCTGAAACCAGGCCAGGCCGTAACAGTCAGGTATCGGCGCCGGAAGGCTGTCCACGATGGAACCAGACTCGGGATCAAAGGCCCGGATCCAATCCCCGCCCTCACCAACCCCCCCGAACCAGAGCAGCCGGCCGTCCCAGGCCAGACCGCTGGAGTTCGCCGGGATGTCATAGGCGGCAACCACCGGGTCGGCAAGGAGCATACCGCCCCAGACGTGAAGTAATATCAGACAGAAAATTGTTGTCAGTAAACAGGATTTATCTATAACATTCCGCCGAGACGTGTTCTTAACCCATCCGGGAAATAGCGTCAGGCTGAGAACCTGACGCCGCACTTCAGGTCTTGTGGCTTGATTCATCGATATCCCTGCGTCAATGGTAAGACCTAAATATAGAGAGTATAACTGAGAAAAACAAAGCCAGGCATTAACTTATCACTTTCACTTTAACAGCAATCCCCGACCGCTTGCGTAGCTGGCGTCACCACTTATCCGGAATATATAAATCCCGGAGGTGAGCCCATCTTTCTCAAATGGATTATAGGTTATTCGATTCATCCCTGCCGGGAGCGGACCGATGGAACGGCTGCTCACCCGCCTTCCCGATAGGTCCCATACGGTTAAAGTCACCAGGTCCCGGCTTGGCAAAGTGAACTCGAGTCGAACCTGCCCATTGAACGGATTGGGGAACAGGGTCGCAACCGCCGGGCTGAAGGGCGTGTAGTTCCTGGATGATCCGACCCCGACCGGCAGGTCGCCACCGCTGGATATGCAGCGTATCACACCATCGCCGCAGGTTGCCAGCAGGTCATCGCCGCCGCCGAGGTCGACATCCTCGAACGGTTCGAGTCTGCCGATTCGCCCGACACCTGAATCGTCTCCGGGGAACTCCCACAGCATCAGACCGTCCGTGCCGCTGTGGCATTCTATCAGGCCGGTTTCGTATCCGACCAGCAGTTCAGGCTCCTCGTCGCCGTCGCGGTCGGGATGGAAGGCCAGAGCACTCACCCTCGCATCCGCCTCAGACACCCACCTGTACCCACCTTCAAGCAGGTTATCTATCAGAAGAACAAAACCCTCCTCAGTTCCCAGGGCGACTGCGTCAGCACGGGCGATAAGAACCGTCACTCGGCCATACATATCACCGGGGGGTTCAGCATCAACCCGCCACAGCTCCAGTTCCTCAGGCAGCGAATAGGCGAACAGTCCACCTTCCCGCGGAGAAAAGACGATGTCCCGGGTTCCATCATCGTCAATATCACCAATGGCGGCAAGTTTGGTGAGCTCGCCGTAGGGGCTCGTGTCGATAAGCTGTATCAGACCGCCATCAGCGCCGCCCCAGATGTAAAGGTTCTCCTGTGAGGCTGCAGCGAACTCAACGGTTCCATTATGATCGAGGTCGGGGACCGGTTCGAGCAGTCCGGCTGCCGGCAGGTTTCGCACCCACCCGGCGCGGCCTGTGGCACCATCGAGCCTGCAGAGCCGACTCTGTTCACCCTCCGGGTAACCCGCCAGCACCACAGGGTCAACCACTCCGTCGCCGTTCAGGTCATAGTCGGCTGACATCCTGAAAACCGGCCCCTGCGCGCCGACCGACCTGCCCTCCCAGCGCCAGATCAGATCCCCATTATAACCGTTGATACCGTAAACCGCCAGGTCTTCTGCACCGGAGCCGAAGATGATGTCGCCAACACAATCCCCGTTGAGGTCTCTGTCAGCGGTCAGGCAGCCTTCAGCGAAGATGCCTGCCGGTATGTAGCGGTGTTCGGCAAAGTCCTGCTGCCAGATCACATCGGCGGCATCCGAGGCAAAGCCGTTGAGGCAATAGACCACACCTGAAGGCCCCACCGTGACCACCTCGTCGATGCGATCCCCGGTTATGTCGGTATGCCTGGCTGCCGAGCCGAAGCCATCTTCACCGGCCTCAAGATGCTGCCACCAGAGGACTGTTCCATCGGCATAGACGCTGTCGCTCCCCTGTCCGCGTATGCATATCAGGGTGGTCTGGCAGATGGGATCGTTTGACATTATGGTAAGGGTGTCGAGGTAGCAGATACCGCGGTGTGGTGTGAACCAGATTTCCATAGGCAGTGTGTCAGCGGTGGCGATCATAGCCGGCAGCCGGGGTTTCTCGAGGTCGAATATGTCCTCGATACCGACTTTGAGCGAATCTATCCTGAGATCGTCGACCCCCTGATTGATGAGATTCACAAGGACATACCGGCTGCCATCCCGCCACGGGTCGGCCCTCACCCGACCGAAGTCGATCAACCCGGGGCTCACTGCCAGCTTCCTGTGCCGCTCGACACCGATCCCGACCAGTTCAATCCGCACCACACCCTCGAAAGGATCGTTGGTTGCAACAAGAATAGTGTCGGAGTACGGTCCGAATTCAGTCGGCTCGAAAGAGGCATTCACAACGGCAGATCTACCCGAATCAACCACCGTGCTGTCCCGCAAACCGTGCAGGCTGAAGCCGGCATCACCCTGAGCCAGGCGAACAGAATCCACCACCATATCGAGGTTGCCGACGTTATAAAGCGTCAGACTCCACTGTCTGGCCTCCCCCAGAGAAACCAGACCGAAATCGTAATACCGGGCTGAAGGCAGCAGCCGTGGAGCGGGTTCGCCGGTGGGGTCGATGCAGTAGAGAACGTCGGTCTCGTCGTCATCACCATCGTCGATCAGGTAGATATTGCCGTCTGAGTAAGCGATACCGGTAGGGTGGGACGTCGGGGTGGGATACAGCGCTACCGTGCTCTGCTGAGCCGGATTGAATTTGTTGATATACCCCTCGACCGGATCGGTGAGCCATAGGTTCTCCCCATCCCAGGCGATATCGCCGTGCTGGTCGATATAGACGCGGATGCGGCGCAGTTCCTGACCGTCCGGGGCGAAGAGGACCAGATAATTTAAGCCGCCACTGTTGGCCACCGTCCAGAAGCCATCGTCAGTTCCCGCCAGCCCCCGCATTACCTCGTAGGGGGCCTCGATCTCGCCGGCAACTTCGCCGTTTCGGTTCAGCCGATATATTGTTTCAGCCCCGAGGAACCAGACGGCTCCAGCCCGGAAGCCCATCCCCTGGCAGTGCGCCTCCGGTGGGGTGTGCTCGGCTGTAACGTCACCGTTGTCGGGGTTGATGATCCGCAGAACCGAGTCGCCCTCCACCTCATAACCGCACCACAGCTCCCCGAATCCGAAGGTCAGAGCCGTCGCTCCGGAAGGAATCCGCTCGGCTGACAAGACCCGCCAGGGTTCCGATAAAGAGACCGATGCGCTCATAACAACTGCTGTGATAGCAGCGATTGTGGTGACGTAAAAACGGGACATAAGTGCCTGATTTTAGAGCTGTTGACAGACGTTAAAACCCAGTTGGTGACAGCGGGATAAAGAGAAACCCAGCCTCATACGGCAAATATCGTGCCCGTAAGCAATCCTGAATGTTAATCGGCTAAATACTGTAAAACTAAGCGCTAAATATACTCCGTTAAGAGGTAAAATGCAACTTGAAAGCCAATTGCGCATATTTTGCGCACCGATTTATTGCCAGCAATCGCGGTGGCACGGGTATTATTGCCGGGAAGTTTCAAATTAATAATGGACAGGAACATCCATTTCAATGAACTCTTTGGTGGCTCGGACACTCTTGTCCGCCCCACTATTCTTAATGTCCGTCCTGCCGGTTTATTCTACAAATATCGACCTGCCTTCCCCGGCCAGGAACAGGCGGCCTGACGCCACCTCACGTCCGGTGGCATGACCGACTGCGGATACGTATTCCCGGATCTGGGTCTGGTGCCGTTCCGGGTCGAAAGCGCCGGTCTTCCAGTCACCGACGTGAAGCCGCCCATCGCTGTCTTCCCAGACCAGGTCCACCACCCCGCGCAGCAGACCTTCATCCCTTCCTACGGTCACCGGAACCTCCCGCCAGAAGCGCCTGGCGCTCAGCGCATCCCTCCACATATCACCCTCAAGGCAGATCCTTATCAGAGGGATCAGATCCACGCTGTCGATCCCGGACTCCCTGGCGACACAACCGGCCAGCGCCGGGTCGATTTCGGTGGCAGCCTGACAGAGGGCCATATACCGATGCAGGGCCCGGCCGAGGCTTTCATCAGTGACCGAAATCATTGGGTGGACATTATGAAGGAAGCCATCTCTCTGTTCGGCAATATGACGGGAGGGAAGCACCACCTTGGGCAGCACGCAGCGGGCGGTTTCGAGCCGGGTCAGACGGTCCTGCTGCCAGCTCTCCAGCTCCTCCAACACGCCACTTACATCGATGGATTCAGTTTCAGCGCCGTCAACCTTTCCGGAACAGCGGCACAGATCTTCCAGCGTTATATGCCGAAAAAGCCGATTCGACTGGTCGGCGAAGTTGCCCCTGCGTTCCACGAACTGGTTCAGCCATTCGGCATAACCTGCGGGCTTTTTACCGTAGAACAGTGGCAGAACCAGGTGGTCGCGGGCGCGGGTCATCGCCACATACAGGAGTCGCAGTCTCTCGGCGATCTGGGCGTCCTTCTCCTTCCCCTCCTCCTCAAGATACCCTGACGACCTGAAGGCTGTCTTCCTGCTTCCAACGGAGAACTCGAGTCGCCGATCAATCCTATCCGGGATAACGTTGGGTGTTCCCCTCCAACCCACGTTCAGGTTGGCGAGGATGACCACCGGGAATTCGAGGCCCTTGGCGCCGTGGATGGTCATAAGCCTGACGTGATCCGGGGGGGCCTCCCCGGCGATCGCCTCTTCGTCGCGGCCGTTTTCAATCCTTTTCAGCAGAGTGCGTCGAAAGGCCCTCAGCCCCGGGCCGTGATTGGCGCCGAAGCGCCTGGCTGACTCGATGCCCCCGGCTATCAGTGCCGCGTCCGTTCTGCCGATGCGTTCGGTCATAATCGCCGGATAGACGCCGGTGAGTTCCAGCAGGGTTTCGATGAGCCGGTCCGGAGTCAGGCTTCGGCGGAGGGCGTGCAGCTCCCGTAAGACATTCAGCGCATCCGCGAGCAGTTCGGGCAGCTCCGGCGTTGGATGGCGGTAGTCGGCTTTACCGTCGGATGCGTCCACCCAGTTGACTATTTCCTGATCGCTTATCCCGAAGAAGCTGGACCTGAGTGCGCCGAACACTGCCAGCCGGTCAGCCGGGTTGTCCATGGCTGCCAGGCAGTTGTAGAGGTCGGTCACGATCTGGCGGTGGTAGAAGCCCCTACCCCCTTCGAGATGATAAGGGATCCCCATCATACCCAGTGCTTCAGCGTATATCTCGATGTTGGTTGTAACCGGGAACAGGACGGCGATGTCGCCGTATGAAACCCGGCCGGACGAGCCGTCCGGGCCACCCTTCCGCCACTCTTCGCCTCCAACCGCAGTGATGATAATCCGGGCTACGGATTCGGCCTCCTTGCTCCGGACCCGGTCGGCGTTCGCTTCCGCTCCATCCCATCCTCCTCCCGGCCGGATAATCGTCACAGGAGGGACGGGCTTCAGATCGATTCGTCCCGGTTCGGGGGTCAGCGGCTGATAGTCAATCCCACCCGCAATCTCCCCCTGCCACAGCGGCGTGAAGAACTCGTTCACAAACTTGATAATCCCGGGAGCGGAGCGGAAGTTCTGGGTGATGGGAACCCGTTCTCCGCGGCGGACAAGCTTATCTGCGGCGCGGCGATAGATGCGCGGGTCGGCGCGCCGGAAGCGGTAGATTGACTGCTTCGGATCGCCCACGATGCAGAGCTTGCCGAGTTCGAGCTCGATGGCGTCGAAGTCGGTGGTCGGTGGGGTGGTGCCGGCCAGCAGGAAGGCTATCTCAACCTGCAGGGGGTCGGTGTCCTGGAATTCGTCGATCAGAACCCGTTTGAAACTGTCCTTAAAAAGCCGCAGGGTCTCCGGAGTATCGAGCAGCCCGCGCGCATAGATAAGCTGGTCCTTGAAGCCGAGCCGTCCCTGGAGGAGTTTGGTGTGGTTGACCCGGTCTACTACATCCTTCAGCCACAGGGCGATCTGCCCGATGATCTCACCTCTAAGGCGCTCGAGGGTCTCTACGGCAGCATCTCTGAGGAATCTGAGGCGCGCCTTGAACTCGCGGCAACAGTCAGGGCCTTCCCAGTTATCCTGGTTTCCCGATTTTGTGTTTATGTGGGCCAACTCGATCAACCATCTGAAGATCTCTTCATCACCATATTCGGACGACTCAGGCATTATGCTGGAAATCCGTTCGATCTGAATCAGCCCACCATCGGAGGGGTCGACGCATTCCCTGCGAGCCTTTTCAGCGAGCTCAGTTACCTCGTTTATGAATCTGTCAAGCCTGTGTTTCCGCTCTGCAACCTGAGAACGCCCGACAGGAGTGTCGGGCCTACCATTCTGGCCGACAGGAATGTCGGCCCTCCCCGAAGCTTCAGTCGAGGAGGCGGGACGGGATTGCAGGAGCAGGTCCCGCTCCTTGTAGAGGTCGTGGAGCAGGGTGCGCAGGTGCCCGAAATTGCCGCCTAAAGCCACAAAGCGGCTCAGCAGCCGGTCACGCTGGGGGTCAGGATGGTTGAGCTCTGATGCCAGCGCCTCTTCCAGAAGCTCCCTCTCCTCATCCGGGTCGAGGTGCTGAAAGTCGGGATCGACCCCGGCCTCGATCGGCCGCATCCTGACCAGAGCCGTGGCGAAGGCGTGGATGGTGGAGATATGCGCCCGGTCGATGGCGTTAATCGTCTGTAGTAGTTTGGAGTCAGGGTGGTCCGGATCGGATTCGGTTATGCGCCGTTCAATCTCCCGTCTGAGTCGGTCGTGCAGCTCCCCGGCCGCCTTCTCGGTGAAGGTCATTGCGACCAGCTCGGTAAGGTCAAAAGTGTCAGTCAGGTTGACCAGCCGGTCTATCATAAGGCTGGTTTTGCCGGTTCCGGCGCCGGCCTCCACTAACACAGATGCGTCCAGCAATCCGTGCCGGACCTTCTCCCGCTGGGCCTCGTCAACGGGTGGGATGCTTCGGAAACTCATCTGATATCTCGCGCCTTCATAAGCTCTGCCAGCCGGGGGTCTCCCTGCCTGAAAGGTAAGGAGTGTCGGCTGCGCTGGTCACACGCCAGTTGGAAATCGCAATATCGGCAGTTTTTTTCATCCTCCAGAGGGGGGAAAAGACCGCTCTCTATCCCATCGGTGATGGCCTTAACGATAAGGCCCAATTCCTGCGCCCGCTCTGACAGTTTAGCCCCTTCCAGCGTGGCCTCCTTGATATTTCCAGCTGAATCGATGGACAGGTACTGAGCCAGACTGGTCGCCGGGTCGGCATCGGGTGATTTGTCCAGCAGTCCCTTCAGGTAGATGGCAAGCTGGAGCTGACGCCCCCCCTTGAATCCGATCTCCCCTGACCGCTCCTTGCCGGTCTTGTAATCGATGACCCTTAGCTGTCTTCCGTCAGGCGAGGTGTCCAGGCGGTCGAATTTGCCTTTAAGTCGTATGGTAAAGGGGGAGCCATCAGGCAGTTCGAAGGTGAATGGTCCCTCGATTGACTCCTCAGCGGCTCTGAAAGAGAACGGGGCGGTTTGCCGACACATATGAGTGATAAACCGCTTCAGGCGGGCGTCACACATCCGGCTCTGGATGTTCCAGACAACCTCAGGCGCGGGGTTCTCCTCGCGAACCCGAATCAGCACCCGATGCAGGATCTCGGTGATGGCGTCTCTGGCCCAATCTTCATCAGCGGGGGTGAGGGGAATCCTACCCTGCTCAGCGGCGCGGTTGTAGAACCGATGGAGCGCTCTGTGAATAACCGAGCCGACCACGGCTGGCGGAACTTCAAGCAGGCTTTCCGGCTCTTCAACGGGGCGAGCTTGGAGGACATTGTTCATCAGGAACTTAAACGGACATTCGGCGTAGAGTTCGAGGCTGGTGACGGCATACTCCTTTTCATCGGCATCCCCGCGTCTCCATCCGGCCGGCATCACACCGTCCCAGGGGGTGAAGGTTTTTCCTGCATGACGGGCTCGACGAGCCTCCAGCGTCCGGTCGAAGCGGGCTGAGCGACCGGTGTAGAGCGCCTGGAAGGCCTGTGCGCGACGGTTATCCCCGGTTATATGAGCCATAACCCAGTTTATGGGGTAGCGTTTGGGGTCGGTCGTGCGCCGGGTCAGCAGGTCGGGGGCGGGGTCTGAAGCATCGTCCTCGAAGAACGGAAGTTCGCTGATCCGCTCGGCCTCGATGGGGTGGCCGGTCTGGATCCTGCACACCTCGATCAGGAACCTCGAGGGAAGTTTTTTGTCGCCCTCTTCCTGTGAGGGGTAACTTAGAGCGAGCAGTTCACGAGCGGCATCAACTGCCAGCGCAAACAGCAACCGCTCCTCCTCAAGCCGATCTGACTTCAGCGGCAGGAGTGG